>JAPLDE010000026.1:8061-35185 GCA_026391855.1 Bacteroidota bacterium
TAGTCAACTTGGCTTCGGCAGCAATAGCACCGATTAAGTCCTTTTTATTCATGTTTGACAGTTATTGATTTATACAACAAATATATACCAAGAAGATAAAAATGCAAGGGCAAGAGTTGAAAAATACTGATTTTGTTAATAATTCAGTCGTTTTGTTTATAATTACGGCCTAAAATCAAGTAAAACCGTATTGTTTGAAATTAAAAAGGGGCTGTAAAAGCAGCCCCTTTTTAATTTCAAGGTAAAGATTTTTACTTTACTTTCTTTGAAAGTTCGCTACCAGCCTTGAATTTTACTACCTTTTTAGCAGCAATTTTTATTTCCTTGCCGGTTTGAGGTTTTCTTCCCTTCCTGGGCCGGTTGGAGGATTTCTTCCCTTCCTGGCAGCACGTTTGGCCACTGAGAAAGAGCCAAAGCCTACTAGAGCAACTCTGTCGCCCTTCTTGAGCGCTTTGGATGTAGCTTCAACAAAAGCATCCAGTGCCTTTTTGGCATCGGATTTTGTCATCTTTGCTTCAGAAGCAATGGAGTCAATTAATTCTGCTTTGTTCATTTTCCTTGTTTTTGGTTAATAATAGGTTGGAGGATTAATTTTCTGCAAATATAAGCTATTTCTGCGAAAAGTCAATACCTGCCTTCCGAATGCCCCGAATATATTAATAAGTAGGAATTGTTGTTGAAAAGTTCTGCGTGCAGTAAGCGTTTTACCTGCCTTTAACACTGTCAGCCTTCGAACCTCATAAGTTCTGATAAGGGAAAACCTCTGAGAAAGCTGTCAATGGTCAGCGTTTTCTTTCCAGCGAGTTGAATGTGCCGGATAAAATACCATCCGTCGGAAGTGGTCACCCCCAGAAATGTCTTTCCGTCTGATTCAATGGTGCCCGCTGCCTTATCCGTTTTTTCTTCCCTTATTAAACCGGAAAATATCTTTATACTCCAGCGACCTCCCTGAGAATCAACAATATCTGTAAAGGCGGCAGGATATGGACTGAGACCCCGGATTAAGTTATACACTTCCCGGCAGGGTTTGTTCCAGCTAACCCGGCAATGTTCTTTGAAAATTTTGGGTGCAGACCGGTAAGGCTTTCCGGGCCCCGGTATTAACCCCTGCTCAACCGGTGAAAGATTTCCCCCGATAATTCCCTTTATCGTCTCCAGGACAAGCTGAGCCCCTTCTGTCATCATCCTGTCATGCAGGTCTCCCGCATTGTCTGAAAAATAGATGGGAATTCGTTTTGTCAACAGCACTTTACCGGTATCAATCTTATCATCAATAAAAAAAGTGGTCAGCCCGGTCTCTTCTTCCCCGTTTATCAGGGCCCAGTTGATGGGTGCCGCACCCCTGTATTCGGGCAGAAGGGAGGCATGCAAATTGAAGGTTCCCAGCACAGGCAGCTGCCATACCGGGTCAGGAAGCTTACGGAAGGCTACAACGATCTGAAGATCAGGTTTTAATTCTTCAAGTTCCGCCATGAATCCGGGATCCTTCATTGATATGGGTTGCAACACAGGAATACCCTGATTCACAGCAAATTCTTTTACCGGGGAAGGCCTCAGGTGAAGACCTCTCCCTGATGGTTTATCCGGGGCCGTAACCACGGCCTTTACGCGATATCCGTTCTCAACCAGTATCCTGAGCGAAGGAACTGCAAAATCAGGAGTTCCATAGAAAATAATGCCCGGGTCAACCATGCGGTTCATGGGTCTTAGGGTAAGAGTGAACGGAGGTCATGGCTCAGCGCAACCATCCGGATAGCTGCCAGGGCTGCCTCTATCCCTTTATTGCCATATTTTCCTCCCGATCTTTCCCTGGCCTGGCTTATTGTATCGGTGGTCAGAACACCAAATACAACAGGTTTTTTATATTGAAGGCCTACCTGCGTGATTCCCTGGGCAACGGCCTGGCAGATAAATTCAAAATGTCGGGTTTCGCCCTGGATCACACAGCCCAGGCAAATCACCGCATCCACCAGCTCATTCTCAAGCATTAATGATGCCGAAAGAGGAAGTTCAAAGCTGCCGGGAACCCAGCGTACCAACACATTTTCCTCTGCAACGTCATGACTGCTAAGCGTTTGCAAAGTACCATAAAGTAAAGCCCTGGTTATTTCGTCGTTCCATTCCGAAACAACGATGCCCATCTTCATGAATTTTGCCGATGGTAGCTGGCTTATGTTGTAAAGAGTACTGTTTTTCAGATAACCGGACATGAAGGAAAGTATTATTTCCCCATTAACAATTTGTCCCGGGTAATGTTTTTATCAATGCTCCTGGCTTCATTGCTTTTTGGATATTCCTTCCTGATCCTCTCAAAAAGTTCAACCGCCTTGGTATAATTTTTCTGTGACTCATAGGTCCAGGCAGCTTTCATCAGGAAAACAGGGGTGGTAAAATCATTGGTATAACTGTTGGCAGCTTTCAGATAATAATCCAGCGCCTTCTCTGTCTCACCAAGCTCCATATAAGCATCCCCGAGACCGCCCTTGGCCATGGAAGCCACCAGAATATCCCTGCCCTTGAACTTTTTCAGGTAGTCGACAGCATTCTGGAATTCTCCCTTTTTCAGGTAGATCATACCGGCATAATACTTGGCCAGGTTGGCCGATTTTGTCATCCCGTAATCATCAATAATGGTGAGAAAGCCAGGATAAGTGCCATCACCTTTCAACGCCTTGTTCAGGGAGTCCTGCTCAAAATACTTTTCTGCCATCCACATCTGTGATTGGGCTTCTTTTTCCCTGGGCTGAATATAGAATTTCTTAAAACCGAAATAACCAAGCACTATTATGACAATAGCACCGATAATGATCATCATGGTTTTCTGGTTATCCTCAATGAAGCGTTCTGTTTTGGTTAGGGCTTCTTCAACCTTATGAATTCTTTCTTCTGTATTATCAAGCTTTTTGGCCATTTTTCCTTTTTTTATTGATGCTGAATTAAGGGTGCAAAATTAAAAAAAAAACTAAATCCCACTCAGTTAAGACAATATTATATTTCAATCAGATGGTAATTTGATAGTTTTCAGGCAGCTTAACGCTGAATCTGTATGGCAGCTTTGCATCTTCCCCGGCATAGGAAACGCCTATTCTTTCACTGATATGTACTTCATTATCAACGATTTTGATTCCACGATCTTCTATCCATATCTCATCCCCAAAAAGAGAAATTCCCGATAAAGAAGGATCCAGTGCCAGTATCTTTCCTACCTTCCCGGGACCGTCCCCCAATTTGTGAGCGGGCTGCGGACTTCCAATGCGTTGCCTCATCAGGTCAATCCCTTCTGCCGGCATGATCCCCCGTATAAGAATGGCATGAGGTACGCCTTCTTCATGGGTCACCACGTTGAACAGGGAATGGATGCCATAACATAAATAAATATAGGCCACTCCCCCTTCCCTGTACATGATCCTTGTCCTTTCGGTATACCTTCCGCCATAGGCATGCGAAGCCCTGTCGGTAACCCCGGCATAAGCTTCTGTTTCCCGGATGATCCCGGAGGTGATCTCACCGTTCATCCTGCTTACCAATACTTTTCCGAGTAACTCACGGGCAATGAGTACTACATCTTCCCTCCTGTAAAAAGAGGCAGGCAGGACAGGATACCTCATCAGCTTAGTCTCCGTTCCATTTTATTTTACCCTCATCAGTCTGAATGATCTGGTCATTTTCAATCAACCAGCTTATCACTTTTATCACCGTTTCTTCAGGGAAACCGGTCACTCTTTCCAGCAGTTCCTCCGGGGTTGAGATTTTTTGATGCAGCAGTGTATGAATTTCCCCGGAAACCGACTCAAAGAGAAAGTCGCTGACCCCTGTCTTGTTCCTTTTCAGGCATACATCGCATTTTCCGCACCTCGGGCTTGATACTTCGCCAAAATATTCCAGTAGTACCTGGCTCCGGCAACGATGCTGTAAACTGACGTAGCTGATCACTGCTTCCATCCTTTCTTTGGCGGTTTCTACCCTGGAAAAATAATTTTCCCTGTTGATGGGTATATTTTTTTCATCCTCCCTTTCCCGGTAAAATACCAACTGTGGTTTTACCTTCCGGGGCTCATACACCAGTATACCCATGGTTTGCAACTGGTGCAGGTATTTGCAGACCAATCCGGCTTCCAACCCGCTTCTTTTCTCCAGTTCACTCTCCCTTACCGGGACAAAACCGGAAAACAACCCGCCATAAGAGCGAAGAAGTGTTTTGATAAACTCATCGAAATAGGCATGTTTAACCTGAAATTCGTACAGCATCTCCCTGTCCGCCCTGATATGGACCCTGGAGGATATGTTGAAATCGTCGGTCAGCAACAGGTAGCCTGTCTTCTCGAAAAAGGACAGTACTTTATAAACCGTCAGTGCATCGAACTTGTACTGCCGGCAAAAATCCGTCATGTCAAAATCGAAGGAAATGTCTTTGCCCCCTCCCATTGGGACCTGGAGATAGTTAGCAAGGGTCAGGTAGATCCGGCGGATGACCTCGGGTTCAGGATATGATTGTACAAAGTTGGTTTTCAGGTTATTCACGTCCGATTGATCAAACAGAACGACACTGTAACTGTTCTTCTCATCACGTCCGGCTCTTCCCGCTTCCTGGAAATAGGCTTCAAGGCTTTCAGGAAGATCAATATGAACCACAAATCTTACATCCGGCTTATCGATACCCATCCCGAAAGCATTGGTGGCCACCATTACCCTGACCTTGCCCCTGATCCATTCATCCTGACGCACTGCCCGCTGCCCCGGCTCAAGACCGGCATGATAAAATGCGGCTGAAATGCCGCTCTTGTTTAGCCATTGAGCTATCTCCTGCGTTTTCTTGCGGTTCCTGACATATACAATGCCCGACCCCCTTGTTTTCTCTATGATCCTTATTAGTCTTCCCCTTTTATCTTCTTCTTTAATAACAAGATAAGTTAGATTGTCGCGCTTAAAACTCTTCTGGTAAAGCTGTGGATGCCTGAAAAGCAGTTTTTGTTGAATATCCTGAACGACCACAGGGGTTGCGGTAGCGGTAAGTGCCAGGACCGGGATACCGGGCAACAACTGCCTGATGGTGGCGATCCGCAAATAAGGAGGCCGGAAATCGTATCCCCATTGTGAAATGCAATGGGCTTCATCCACTGCCAGCAGATTTACCTTCCACTCCCTAATTTTATCAAGAAATTCCTGGCTTTCAATGCGTTCAGGAGAAACATACAGAAATTTCGCCCTTCCATATGCACAATTATTGTATATTAAATCGATTTCCGACCGGTTCATCCCGGAATAAATAGCAAAGGCCGGTATCCCTTTTTTATTCAGGTTCATGACCTGGTCTCTCATCAATGCGATCAGGGGGGAGATGACAAGGCACATTCCTTCCAGGGCCAGCCCGGGAACCTGGAAACAAACCGATTTGCCTCCCCCTGTCGGTAACAGGGCCAGGGTGTCAGTCCCTTGCATTACCGACCGGATGATCTCTTCCTGTAGCGGGCGGAAGCTTGCATGTCCCCAATACCTGAGCAATATGCTGTTTAATGGCATTCCTTTTATAATTCTGATGCGAAATTAATAATTGCTGCAATTAACGGACGGTTTTCATTGCTTCCCTGGCTTGGTATGCCATTACCCTTTTGCCATCAATAAATCCGACGATAAAGGCATCGGTTATTCCCTGTCCTACTATTTTAATCCTGGCTGCCAGGCTGGATTCGTAATCGTTATACTCCCCGGTCACCAATACATACATGCCGGTTTCCGTGATAAAAAGGGAGGCCGGTGCACTGATCTTGTCCTGGTAAGCTTTCATCTCGGCTTCCGTCATCGCACGCTTAAAGGCGGCAAGCTGGATACTGAAATATACCTTTGGCCGGATGTTTGATTTTTCTTCTGTGATAATTTTATCCAGTTCAACAGCCGGAATGGCCTGGGTGATCGACTCAGCGGTCAGCGTTTTCACTTCTGCCTGGCCTATCCTTTTTCCCCTGTAAAAAACTACCACAAAAGCATCCGGTATCCCTCTCTGTACAACCTGGTTTTTGTATACAACCGCTTCCGCCCTGTCACCGAAGATCCCCGAACAATAGCGGTATAATCCCGTTTGGGTCACATCTTCAAATAAGGGAGAAATGTTAAATAGCTGGGATGAAACCCTTGGCTGACGGTAAACCCCTACCTGCACCGAATAATATAAACCCGGCAGAACGGGTACAACACTTGCCCTGATGGAAGCACGAAGGTTTTTTTCGACCAGCGACAGGTCTGTCAGCGATAATTCCCTGACTGTTTTGTTGAGGATTGTCCCCGGTAACTGCTCAATACTCTTCCGGTCATTTTGGTTATTCACATTTTCCTGTGGCTGAAGCGGTTTCTTTTCCACCTTCACTACTGCTTTCTTTCCCTCAACCTGAATTGGTTTCTTTTTTTGAGCCTCTGCCAACGTTTTTGTTTCCTGTGGCTGAACAGGGTTCTTTTCCACCTGTACCACCTTCCCGGCTTCTTTTTGAGGTTGATTTAACAATTGCCCGGTAACCTGGGCTTTCTGTGTTTCATTATCATTTTCAACCTCTTTGTTATCTTTCACAGGGATATTTTCAGTAACCAATGGTACCTCCTCCGGGTTGTTTTCAGCGGAGTCCTTCTTTTCAACGGACTCAACGGGCATTACCGGAGCATTTCTCACTAATTCAGCCAACTCAGACTGCCCTGAAAGGGCTTTATCTTCCAGTTCCTGAGCCTGGTTCATTAAACGGGTCTTCCGCTTTTCATCTTGCGTATTGCTGGCTTTTTGTCTGAATTCCGAAGCTTGCACGAACAATGATTCAGGACCCGTCTCTGTACTCCGGCTTTTCAACAAAATATCGTCAACATCCTTCCCTTGAGATAATTCATTGATATTTAATCGATTAATAATAAATCGCAACTTATTAACCGTTGCTCTTACTTCAAGCCCTTCCAGTTCAACCGAGCGGGTAATGGATTCTCTTTCAAAATCATTTGCGGTAGCCAGCCTGGCCACCTTGTATTCCTGATAACTCTTCTGAAGGCTGTCCGAGATATCTACAAGCTGGTCAAGCAATCCTTTCATAACAGAAGGTACGGGTAACTGAGGTTGCCGGCTCAACCTGTCATAAAGAGTATCTACCTGGGCTTTAAGCAGTTGATAGGTTGCTTGATCTTCTTTCCATTGGGATACAATAACCTGTTCCCTGGGAGCCGGGGTCATTCTGACTTTCTCCAGCGAATCGGTAAGCAGAGCAAGTTTCTCTCTTAATTCAAGCACTTTGGGATCGACCTTTTGAAAAGTCAGCAGATCGGGTTTTTCCTGAAGCCGACGTTGTTGGGCCACCAGCAGGGAATCATCAAGCGTAGCCGCTGTGCCCGTCCTGATCAGGATCTCTTCATTTTTTGACTGAAGGGGCTTGTTTTTTAAGGGAGGGTAGCTTGCCAGAAATTCATAGGTTGAATCATTATAGGGCAGGTTATTGGTCAAAAGGTCAATAATGACAGGGACCAGGAGGGTGGTGTCTTTGATGCGTTTTCGCGGTGCTTTGTAGTTGCCGTCTTTCACCGCCAGTTCAATGCTGTCAAGCAGGTTTTTACTGAAGACAATCGATTTTTCAAGGGCATTTGACCGGTTATGCCAGATCATGGCCTGGTTAAATACGTCCAGTGATTCTTTCTGCTTGGCTGCAGCGCTTTTATCCAGCTCATCCGCCTGCCTGATCAGCTCATCCGCACTTCCCTTATCTGTTGTCTGGCCAGCCTGTATCCTGAGATTATTCGCCATTTCGATCATCGATTTCGAAGTAACGGCTAAATTCCTGGCGATCTTGTCATAAGTATACAAATTGACCCTTAATTCCCTGACATTGCGGTGTACAGCGGTTACAACATCATCATTGGTATAGGTTAAATGTTCAAATTCCCTTATGGGTTTCAGCAATACTTCAGTATATACGGCTGCTTTTTCCACCTTGCCCGAATCTATCATTCTTCCGATAATGACAGACTGATTCTCGATCTCGTTCAGTGCTTTCTTCAGGGCTTGTTCCCTTTCTGTCAGCCTGGCAGCCATGCAATAGGAAAGTACTGCATTTTCTGCAGCCACAGTGGCATTAGCCTGCTGCTCCCCGATCGATCGCTTGAGGTCCCTGGCACTGCCCTCCGTAATAACGCTTTCCAGCACATCCTTCAGCCGGTTGGCTTCCGAAAGCTTAACTCCTGCATAATTACCCTTATCAAGGGCATTCGACATCAGTAGCAACTTCTGACGTTGTGTTCTCACCAGCAGGGTTTTAAGTGAATCCTTCTGGACCAGGATCGCATTGAGAATTTTGTTGGCCTGCTCTGTTTTCCTTGGGTTCATTGGTATATTGGAAGGGACGGTGACCGGCCTTGCTTTAACTGGTTCGGTCTTTAGCGGTTCTTCCTTTTTCTCTGTCTGTGCCACTTCAACCGTAGGCGGTTTTACAGTTTCAGCCGTTGCTGGTTTTACAGTATCGGGTATTTCCAGTACATGGGCAAGCAGCTGACTATTTTCCCTGTTTGTAACCTTTGGGATATCAGCCTGAAAACTGCCTTCCTCCTTCTTTTGTGTGAAAGGTATATCCTTATCCCTATTAGCCACTCTGTAGATAAATGTCACATAATCCTGGAGGGTGTCTCCCGGCAATATCTTCTTTTTCAGGGTCCGGAACAGTTTCTCAGCCGATTCCGTATTGCCGGTGGCTGCCATCTGCTGTATCGATCCGGCCATCACCCGCGACTGTTCAAGATTCCTTTTCTTCCTGTTGGTCTCTTTTTCTATCCCTTTCACCAGGCTGACAGCCAGGTTTCTTTCCTTCTTATCTGTTGTTATACTGATTGTAGTGTTTACTCCTGTATTCACCTTTTCAAGCTGCACCAGGGATGATTCCATTTTTGACACAAGGTTGAAAACTGAATCAACCATCAGCTGTGATTCTTTTTTTTCCCTGATCTTGTTCCTGACGGTTTCCGAATAGGTTTCATTGCCTGTAACATTGGTCTGTTCAGGTCCTTCCTTCTTAGCCGGCTCGGTTACCGCAACTTCTGCAGGAGGGGTTTCCAGCGATGGGTCCGCCGTTGTATTTACCGATAAGTCAGCCATCTGTCTGACCAGTTCCAGTGTACGCTGGAAAAGCTCCGCTTCTTTCCCTTCCCTGGCCACAGGAGGTTCCAGTTTGAGTTCACTGACCTTCTCAGGTCTCTTGTCGATCCTCACCTTGTATACCATGATGTTGTCCTCCACAGTGGAACGGGTGGATGCAAAATAAGCCACATTCTGTCTTGAATCAGGCACGAAAAGAATGTCATCGAAAGGGGTGTTAATGGCAAAGTCAAGGTTTTCCGGTTCCCCCCAAAGACCTGTGACAGTATCAAGTAAGGACCTGAAAATATCATAGCCGCCCATGCTGTTGTGGCCTTTTGAAGAAAAGTACAGGGTCTTGCCATCAGGCATCAGATACGGGTAATCCTCATCGTAACGTGTATTTACCGAACCAGGCAGGCGCTCGGGAGTACTCCAGCTCTGATCGGGCAACAGATACGACCGGTAGATATCTTTCCCGTTGTTGTCATCACTTCCATAACTGGAGAAAAGTACCACATCCTGCTTTTTCGGAAAAAAAACAAGTCCGCTAACCCCTTTCCGTTTATCTGTCTTTGATTTGAATGATGGCGGCTCCAGCAGAAATTCTCCACCCAAACCCTTAAGCGAATAGGACCGGTGAAAATCTGACCGCTTCACCTCCTTTTTCTCCAGCACATACAAGTCTTTTACCCTGGATAACAGGAACATCCCGTTACGGCACATCTCAATCTGCCTGTCCACATCGAGTTCTTCAACCTTCGAATTTCGGACAAGGCTTTTGTATTTCTCATAACTGCGGATGGCATCTGCAAAACGGAAGTTAAAATGATAAGCCATCCCTAAATAATAGAACACTTCGGGGTCCAGACCCTGCTGTTTTGAGGCAAATTCCAGGTACTTCACCGGCTGGTCCAGGTGACGCCTGTCCCCATATAACAGGCATACTCCGAAACGATAGCTATAAAATGGATTCTTGGGGAAATTGCTTAACAGGTTAGAATACGCGTCTTTCGCTGCCAAAAAGTCCTTTTCCTTATATAGCTTTTCCGCCTTCTTATCAATAGAAGCGAAATCCTTTTGCTTTGTCTGTGCAACAGTATGATGAACAGCCAGTTGCAATAAAAGGAATAAGAGAAGACCGTATGTAATACTCTTCCTCAATAATTACCAATTGGTAATTATTAAACTACTGTTAAGGAGATTTAGTTTCAATAAGAGTAAGCGAATACCTGAATTTGACCGCAATTCAGGAGAAAAACGACCTTAGTTCTTCACTCCCCCGCTCCCTTCAGCCTTTTTCATCATTTCAATGTGTTTTTCGATGAATTTCTCCAGCTGATCCGTTAACAACCGTTTGGCCAGGATCACTTTTTTATCATCAAGTAGATAAATGACCGGAGTGCTGTATATGTCGTAGAGATCATGGTAATTGGGGGTCACACTCCTCGGACCGTTCGCATTGATCCATTCAAAGTGGTTCTTCTTAATGTAATCCTTCATCTTGACCAGACTGGTATCGGAACAAACAGCAAAAACTTCAAGGTTGTATTTTGTCTTGAAATCATCATAGAACTTTTTCAGCTTGGGGCTCTCAGTCTTGCAATGCCCGCATTCCGGGTCCCAGAAATAAAGGATGGTGTATTTGGCCGTGATATTATGCATCGATACGATGTTCAGGCTGGTATCCTGCATGATCATATTGGGAGCCACTTTACCGATCAGGATAGGCTTGAGCTTTTGTGCCCTCTTCTTCAGGTTTTCCAATACTGTCGGGTTTACCCAATAAGCCTGGTTGGTCATATAGTAAGTCTCTACCATATGAACGAAGACCTCGTCAAAACCCATCACGTTAGAGGTTTCATAGGTATTGGTCAGGTACCAGATAAAATACTTGAACATCTCCTTGTTGGGCCTCACTTTTTCAACCATCGCATCGGCAGCCGGCATAATGGAATCAGGCATCTGGACGATCAGCTTGTCAAAATAAGTAACAATTTTATTATGAAAGAATGGTGTACGTAACAACCTGTCATCCTGAAGATTAACATTATCCCAATAATGCGAACGGTAATAATAGAATAGATAGGCCGAATCTCTTTTCCCGTCCGGTTTCAACGGAGCTTCCGGTAGTACCGGCTCCTTTAAGGCCTGGAAAAAGGAAGCCATGAATGATTCGGGATGCTCTTTTATAAATTTAAGCTTATAGTCTTCCAGCACATTATTGATGGCGTTCAGCTTATTCTTGATCAGCTCTGCAGAATCCTTGTTATTCTTGACTTTTCCCATCATTTTCTGGAGGGGTTCCGCTTCTGCATATTTTTCCGCGTTAAAATGAAGATAATCGTAAAACTGCTGGTTTTCCGGCGATCCCTTGATCTTCATATTCTTAACATAATCAGGCCCGGAAGTCTCCAGCGAAAAATCCTGGGACTTATCGATGATCAGCTCAAACATCTTGGTCTTACCCAGGGCAACGATGTATATTCCGCCTTCAAGAGGATCATCCCCTTTAAAAACGGCACGACCGGAGGCATCTATATCAGAAGTATCCTGCAAATAGGTCTTTTCTCCGTAATAATTGGCCAGGTAAATAACAGTGTCCTTCAGATCATTGAATTTCAGGCGGATTTCAAATCCTTTTTTGGGCCCTGCCATAGAAGTGAAGGAAACAATCGTCAGTAAGGCAAATAAAACAGTGACTCTCTTGATCATAGCTATAAAGGACTTTAACTTTAGAAAACAATTGAAAGGAATATTAGTTTTTTCAGCGCTGCAAAAATACACTTCTTTTAAGGTTAATCTTGGCTTGTATCAATCTATTACCTATTTTTATACTCAGTAATTTTTCCGGCCTGCCTGCAAATTTCATTCCAATGAAGATGTGTATGTATATTTCCAAAAAACTGATTGTTACACTGATCTTTCCCATCCTTTTCTCATCACTGAAGGCACAGGTTCCTGCAATTGATACCCTGTTGAAATACAGAAATGACCTCATTCAGAAATACGATCTGGCCAGGCTGGGGACCGGTGATTCCGGTTTATATGACGCAAATCGTATCGTTAGGGCTGCCCAGGAGGTGATAAATTATGATAACAAATTTATCAACAGTTACATACCTGGTATTAAAAACAAAACAGACAGCATTCAAAACTACCTTTCCTTTAAAGAGATCGATTACCAGAAACAACAGTCGACCATAAAAAACCTGAATAACGACCTGGTCCTGTCGCTGGGAGTCAGCATCTTGCTGTTTTTTCTGATGCTGATCTGTTTGTTCCGCTCATTGCGATGGGGACGAAAATTAAAAAGTAAGTCAGGGATCATTGCAGAGAACGAAAGGCTGATCGCCGAATACAGGAAACGGGTGAACGAGTTGCAGAACGACCTGGAAAACAACAGGACACAGACGAAAACCCTGGCCAGCGACAATAGCCGGCTGTCGAAAGAGATCTCCCAACTGGAGACGGATCTTCAGAAAGCCAGAGATGCAGGGTGGATAGCCGAAAAAGGAAGTCCCTCCTTCCAGGAAAAGATCAAAGAACTGGAAACCCGTCTTGCCGAAGAGGAAACCCGGAAAAAAATCATGGAACAGGAACTGGTTGAATTACTCAGGAAGATCAGGGGCGATGAATAGGTAACCCTCCGCTCAGCCTACTCAACTTTACCAGTAAGCTGAAGGGTTACTGTCGAATACCTGGCATCATTGCTGTACACAAAGATTGATTTCTTCTCGTCCCCGGTCAACCCCGTTGAATCGAACACAACATTGATCTGGCTGCTTTCACCCGGCTTCAGCAGGTTTTTTTCCGGTTCTGATGCGGTACAGCCGCAACTGGCCTTGGTCCTGCGGATGATCAGGTCCTTTTTCCCCTGGTTGGTGAACTGGAAAGCATATTTCACCTTTGTGCCCGACTTCACCTTACCAAAATCGTAGGTCTCGTTTTTGAAAACGATCCTGGGGCCGTTTGCCCTTTCCGCTGCGGAAAGGTTTCCAAAATCCTCTTCAATATACACCATGACGAAGAAATACTTTTCTGCCTCAATCGTATCATTGGTGGATAGCATCAGGTTTTCATAGCAATACCCGAAATCGGCCTTTTTTGCAGCATCAAAGGAGATATATACTGCCCCTTCCTGCCCGGGAAGCAGGGTATCGGGCTGTATCTTTACCTTCATATACTCGGGTACAGGCTTATATCCCAGGTAGAACGGCCTGTTCCAGGGGTTCTTCAACAGTATGGTATCCTTCCTGATCTCGGTATTCTTAACATAATTCATCTTGACGTTATCTTTACTCACCAGAAGATTCCCTCTGCGATAAGGATATTTTTTATCAGTACCTGCTTTCTTGTCAAGCGGTTTCTGGGCCAGACCGGTAAGGAACAGGCCGGTGATAAGGGTCGCTGACAGTAGAATTCGTTTGATCATATCATTAAGGTTTTTATCATTTATCACCGACATTTACGGTAAAGCTCAGGGAAATGACGGGACTGGCCGGATCGTTGCTGATGACGGTAACGGTCTTGGTCAGCTGGCCCGACATGGCCGTTGAGTTGAACTTCACCTTCAGGTTGGCCTGTTCCCCTGGTTTAATGGTCTCTTTGTCGAGCTGGGGAACCGTACACCCGCAGCTGGCCTTGATCCTCCGTATCACCAGTTCTCCTTCCCCTTTGTTAGTAAAGGTAAACGTATGTTCTACCTCAATACCGGGCTTTATATCACCAAAATCATGGGTCAGCGCGGCAAACTCGATCCGTGGTGTCTTTACCTTTTTCTCAGCCGCATACGAAAAATCTTCTATAATGTTCACGCCTATGCTGATCAGCTTTTCAGGTTCGATGGAATCATTGGTGAGCAGGTTGAAATTATCCAGATTCAGTCCCCAGTTTTTTGAGGCTCCTGCATCATACTGGACAATGATTGACCCTTGCTGACCAGGCTTCAGTTCGGCAGGAATACACTTCCATTGGGTAAAAAGAGGCGGATCCCTGACTTCCAGCTTCATATTTTTATTCCATGCATTGTAAACCTTGAAAGTATCAATTCGTTTCTCGGTGTTTTTGAACTGATCAAAAGCCAGGTGTTTGGCCTTGAACCTGAGGTTGCCGATCTGGACCGGATAAAAATCGGCCACGGTCTTGTCCCTGGGTTGTACAACGGCTATAAAGCCCAGTTGCCTGATCGGGTTTGCCAGATCATTGCTCCGGATGCTGATGAATTTTTCGATTTTTCCCGATTCATCCCTGGGATCAAAGGTGATGCGGATCTCGCCTTTCCCTTTGGGGGGAAGTTTTGAAGGAATCATCTCAGCCTGAACATTCATGCTGCTGGTCTTGAATTTGAGGATGCGCAGGGTGTCGTCGCCGGTGTTTTCAACCGGAAAAACATGGCTCACACTCCCCTTCGACTCCAGGATATTGCCGAAATCATGCCGGAAGGTGGTCAGCTCCAGGATAGGACCTGTCCCCTGTGAAAAACTGCTGAAGCAAAGGGAAATCAGAAAAAACAATGCGAAAAACCTGCGTAATACACCCATAAAGATCTTTTTTTTCGGTAAAAGTAACTATTTCTGCCCGAAGAGCGTGGTCCTGAGCCGATCAAGATTCATGCCATCAAAGTTGCCGGAGCTCATCAGCAACAGGTTGGCCTCTTTCCAGTCCAGGCTTTCCAGCAGTTCTTTCAGCCCGGCGGAATCGTTAAAGCTCTTCAACCTGGCGGTGACAAATCCTTTCCTGATCATTTCCGGATTGATATCCGGCAACCTTTTCAGGCTGAGGGCATGAGGGTTGTAGTATACGATGGCCATATCTGCCTTGTCCATAGTGCCCCGGTAGTGGCTGAGAAATTCTTCGCTCAGGCTGCTGTATGTATGCAGCTCGAGGCAGGCCACCAGCCTGCGCTCCGGAAATTGTTCCTTCACCGCTTTCAGGGTCGCTTCGACCTTGGAAGGAGAATGCGCAAAATCTTTGTAGAAACGCGTGGAAGCATTCTCATCCATCAGTTCCAGTCGGTTGGAAGCGCCCGGAAAGGTGGTCATGGACTGCCAGAAAAATTCTTCCTCCAGACCGACCTGCTTACAAACCAGGGCGGCTCCCTGGCCGTTCAGCAGGTTATGCTTCCCAAATACCCGCAATGGATAAGATTTTCCCTGGAAAAGAACGGTAGTCCTTCCATTTTCAATAATGTATGCCGGTAATGAATAACTTATTTTGTTGCCGGTGATTTTCTCCTGTTCGCATAAGGCCGATAAAACGGCATCCTCCCCGCAATACACCAGGGTCCCTCCGGGTTCGATCAGCCGGATGAACTGCCTGAACTGGTCGACATACATCTCAAAAGTCGGAAAAACATTGATATGGTCCCAGGCAATGCCGCTCAGCAGCGCAAGGTGGGGTTTGTACAGATGGAACTTGGGCCGCTTGTCGATAGGGGAAGTGAGGTATTTATCTCCCTCAAACACCATCAACCTGGCGGATTCCGTCAGCCTGACCATGATATCGAAGCCTTCCAGCCTGGCGCCTACCATGTAATCGGTATCGATTCCCGCCTGCCGCAAAGCATGCAATACCATGGCCGTGATGGTGGTCTTGCCGTGACTGCCGCCTATCACGATTCGGAACTTGTCCTTAGCCTGTTCATAAAGAAATTCCGGGTACGAAAAAACCCTGATGCCTGTTTCCAGTGCCCGTATTAGTTCAGGATTGTCGGCTTTGGCGTGCATGCCGAGAATGACAGCATCCAGCCCGGGGGTGATCTTTTCCGGAAACCAGCCTTCTTGACAGCAACCTCCCCCTGGCCGGTTCAAAAATCTCGTCATCCGACCCCGTAACCTCGTATCCCTTATGATGTAAGGCCAGTGCCAGGTTATGCATGGCACTGCCGCCTATGGCGATAAAATGGACCCTCTTCATGCTTCTGCAATTAGTCCGGAAAGATAGTCAGGATTTGGTTAAGCAGAAAAACCGGCCCGGGCTTCTTTCAAACATCCTCCTGTTTAAAAAAGTAAATATATGGAGCAATCAACCTTTTTACGGAAAGGATTGTTATACTTGCAGCCTAAAAAAACAGCCATGCCAGAAATTCCTTTCCCCGTCGATACCTGGAACCGGCAATTCGAACAAAACGATGCAAGCGGGATACTGACCTTTTTTCTTCAATATTTTGGCGGAAAAATTGCTTTTTCTTCCAGTATGGGAGCGGAAGACCAGGTCATTACCCATATGATAAGCAGGATCAACCCCAAAACATCCATCTTTACACTCGACACAGGCCGTCTCTTCCCCGAAACCTGCGATCTCATCCAGTCTACCGGCGTCCGCTATGGAATTAACATCAAGGTATATTTTCCCGACACTGCCAAAGTAGAGGAAATGGTCACCGGCAAGGGCATCAACTTGTTTTATGAAAGCGTTGAAAACCGTAAACTTTGCTGTCACATCCGTAAGATTGAACCCCTGAAACGTGCCTTCAGCGGACTTTCCGCCTGGGTCAGCGGACTGAGAAAAAGCCAGTCCGTCACCCGCAACGGGATACAGACCGTTGAATGGGATGAGACCAACCGGCTGGTAAAGATCAATCCCCTGGCTTCATGGACAGAAGAACAGGTCTGGAACTATATCAAAGAAAACAAAATCCCTTACAATCCCTTGCACAGCAAAGGATATCCGAGCATCGGCTGCATGCCCTGTACCCGGGCGATCTTTCCCGGTGAAGATATCCGCGCCGGCCGCTGGTGGTGGGAAAATTCGGATTCAAGGGAATGCGGGCTCCATGTTAAGGAGTAATTGATAATTGACAATTGACATTTGACAATTGACAATTAGCAATTAACAATTAACAATTAGCTATTGAAGTATTATATGCTTTTGTCTTAATGACCTGATTCATTAACGCAGCCAATATTGAAATTGGGACTAAGACCGACAAAACTCAACTAAAAAAGAAAAGACAGCTCCCTCTCATTCCTGAAGTGATGCAAAAATTTAATCCGTTGAAGTACCCCTGGCCTGGAAATAAAAACATTACTTTTGATGGAGCGACCTGCTCATAATATGCACCAGATTGTTATACCATGTTAATCTGTGATCAAAGCATATTAATGACTATAAACATATTTTTGACCTTTCATCGTCCAGGCAATTATACTAGAAGCACATAAAAAAATTATGTCCGAAGACCAAAAAAAACAACTTGAGCAACAACTGTGGAACATCGCCAATACATTACGCGGTAAGATGAATGCCGATGAGTTCCGTGACTATATCCTGGGCTTCATTTTCTATAAATACCTGTCAGAGAAAATGTTCCGCTATGCTGATTCAATATTGAAGCAGGATAACATTAAGTATCGTGATATTGACGAATCCAATAAACTGGGGAAGGAATATATTGAAGCTATAAAAGAAGAAGCCCTGGAAAAATTGGGTTATTTCCTTAAACCCGATGAATTGTTTAGCGAAGTTGCTAAACGTGGTAATGGTGACAAAGAAGAGGGAAATCACTTTATCCTGGAAGATCTTCAACGAATCCTGACCAACATCCAGCTTAGTACTATGGGTACAGAGTCTGAAGAAGACTTCGACAACCTGTTCGAAGACATGGATTTAAATAGTACAAAACTGGGTAAAACGACGGAAGCTCGTAATTCTATCATATCCAAGGTTTTGTTCCACTTAGACCAGATCGACTTTGATCTGGATCACCTGGAAATGGACGTACTTGGCGATGCTTACGAATATCTTATCGGACAATTTGCCAGTGGGGCTGGTAAGAAAGCAGGTGAATTTTATACTCCACAGGAAGTCTCAAAAGTGCTTGCTAAGATTGTAACAACAGGTAAAACAAAGCTAAAATCAGCGTATGACCCTACCTGTGGTTCAGGTTCATTGCTGCTGCGTGTTTCAAAAGAAGTTCAGGATATTGGTAACTTTTATGGACAGGAACTTAACCGGACTACCTATAACCTTGCCCGTATGAATATGATACTCCATGATGTTCACTACCGTAAATTCGATATCAAACAGGAAGATACACTGGAACATCCCCAGCACCTGCACCTGAAATTTGAGGCGATAGTCGCAAACCCGCCCTTTTCCGCCCAGTGGTCTGCCAGTCCCTTGTTTATGACTGATGATCGTTTCAGCCAATATGGGAAACTTGCGCCTTCAAGTAAAGCTGATTTTGCCTTTGTTCAGCATATGGTTTATCATCTGGCTGAAAACGGTATCATGGCTATTGTCTTGCCACATGGTGTGCTATTTAGAGGTGGAGCTGAACAACATATACGAAAGTACCTTATTGAAGACCGTAACTACCTGGATGCTGTAATTGGACTTCCAGCTAATATTTTCTATGGTACAAGTATCCCTACCTGCATTCTGGCATTTAAGAAATGTCGCGAAAACCCTGAAGATGTGTTGTTTATTGATAGCAGCCAGCATTTTGAGAAGGTGAAAACCCAGAATATACTGCGTGATGAACATATATCTAAGATTATCGATACTTACCGCAACCGCACGGAAGAAGAAAAATACAGTAAACTTGCTACCCTGGCAGAAATAGCAGAGAATGATTACAATCTGAATATTCCGAGGTATGTGGACACCTTTGAAGCTGAAGAAGGTATTGATATCGATGCTGTTGCTGAAGAACTGAAGTCCCTGGATGTCGATATAACCGAAACAGACAAGACTATTGCTGATTTTTGCAGACAGCTTAACATATCCACGCCTTTTTAATTCAGTTGTCAAGGAATACTTGACCACTGAATTAGTTACAATTTGTATACGATTGGGAATAGTAGTAAATTGAGGAATTAAGGTGCATATCTATGGAAGAACATAATAGCGAAATAATAATTTATCAAAATCCCCAAGGAAACATTAAAATAGATGTTCGTTTGATGGATGAAACGGTATGGCTTACGCAGGGTGATTTGTGCGATTTATTTCAAAAGGCAAAAGCAACTATAAGCGAGCATATTAAAAACATATTCCAGGAAGGAGAACTGGAAGAAATTTCAGTTGTTCGGAATTTCCGAACAACTGCCCAAGATGGTAAAGCGTATGATACCAAATATTACAACCTTGATGTCATAATATCAGTAGGTTATCGTGTAAAATCGCAACAGGGTACTCAATTTCGCATCTGGGCTACCCAACGCCTTAAAGAATACATCGTAAAAGGCTTCGCTCTGAATGATGACCGTTTTAAAAGCGGAAGTTCTATGAACTATTTCAATGAATTGCAGCAGCGGATTCGTGAAATAAGGATATCTGAACGGTTCTTCTACCAGAAAATCAAAGACATTTACACCACCAGTATTGACTACAATGCTAAAGATGAAAGAACCATTGAGTTCTTTAAAGTGGTGCAAAATAAACTGCTGTGGGCAATAAGCCAGCAGACAGCTGCCGAACTGGTATATCGCCGTGTAGATGCTTCTTTGCCATTACTTGGTATGTCTTCACTTGATAAAGAAGCTGGTTCGACCAAAATCAAAAAGAGTGATATCAGCATCGCCAAGAACTATCTAAACGAAGATGAAATTAAACTACTTGGGTTATTGGTTGAACAATATCTTGCTTTCTCCGAAACGATGGCTCAACAGCGTAAACCCATGTATATGGCGGATTGGATAGCCAAATTGGATGATATCCTGCAACTCAATGGCAGAGAACTTCTTACACATGCTGGTAAAATTAGTCATGAAATGGCATTGGACAAATCTTATAATGAGTTTGAAAAATATCAACAGGAACAAAAGCTTATTGGCAAAGAAGCCAGCCTAAAGGAAATTGAAGCGGATATTAAAAAGTTAAAAAAACCAGGGGCTTAACATGGACGATAAAAATATAAAGAACATACCAAACCTGCGGTTTCCTGAATTTTCCAGGGAATGGGGTTATAGTTATGAATTATGAGTTATGAATTATGAGTTATGAATTATGAGTTATGAATTATGAGTTATGAATTATGAGTTATGAATTATGAGTTATGAATTATGAGTTATAAGTTATGAGTTTATTACAAAATATGCCAGCATTGCGGTTTCCTGAATTTTCGGGGGAATGGGAGAAGAAGAAGTTGGGGAATCTTCTTGAATTCAAGAATGGGATTAATGCTACCAAGGAGCAATATGGTCATGGTATTAAATTCATTAATGTACTGGATATCCTTAACAACGAATTCATTACCTATGATCGGATAATAGGCAGTGTTGATGTTGATAATGATACAGTCAACAGGTACCCTGTTTCATACGGGGACATACTTTTCCAAAGGAGTTCAGAGACACGAGAAGAAGTTGGTTCAGCTTGTGTGTATCTTGACCCTGAAACCATCGCGACATTTGGGGGATTTGTAATTAGAGGTAGAAAAATCGGTGATTATGACCCAGTGTTTTTTAACAAACTATTAAAGACAGATTTAGCCAGAGACGCAATTACATCTAAATCAGGTGGAAGTACAAGATATAATGTAGGACAGGAAACTCTATCTTCAATTTCATTACTATTCCCCACAATTCCTGAACAACAAAAAATCGCCACCTTCCTCACCGCTGTTGATGATAAACTGACCCAGCTCAAAAAGAAGAAAACCATGTTGGAACAATACAAGAAAGGTGTTATGCAGAAGATATTTTCACAGGATATCAGGTTTAAAAATGATGATGGTAAGAATTTTCCTGATTGGGAAAAGAAGAAATTGGGGGATGTTTATTCTTTTAGAAGCACAAATTCATATTCAAGAGATAATTTAAACTATGACAATGGGGAAGTAAAAAACATCCATTACGGTGATATCCACACTAAATTTCAGTCACTTTTTGATATTAGGAAAGAAGATGTTCCTTTCATTAATCAGGAGATTTCGTTAGGTAAATTTTCTTCAGAAAGTTACTGTAGACCAGGCGATTTGATTATCGCAGATGCTTCTGAAGATTATGCTGATATTGGTAAATGTATCGAAATCAAAGATGTCGATGATCAAAAAGTTATTGCAGGACTACATACCCTTCATGCACGGCCTGAATTTAATGAAATTAGTATTGGCTTTGGCTGTTATCTTATGAAATCACGAGATGTGAGGCTACAGATAATGACTATCGCCCAAGGAACAAAGGTTTTAAGTATTTCAGCAGGTAGATTGTCTGATATCTCAATATCTGTGCCTTGCGTTCAGGAACAAACCAAAATCGCCAATTTCCTTTCAGCCATCGACGATAAAATCAACCACACCACTACCCGGATAGAAAAAAACCAGCAGTGGAAAAAGGGTCTTCTGCAACAAATGTTTGTTTAGAGTTATGAGTTATGAGTTATGAGTTATGAGTTATGAGTTATGAGTTATGAGTTATGAGTTATGAGTGACAGTATTATTAAGAAGAAGAGTTTTGGGTTTGCGGTCAGGATCGTGAATTTATATAAGGTGTTAAGTGCTGAACGTAAGGAATTTATATTGTCAAAACAACTTTTACGTTCTGGAACTTCTATTGGTGCAAACGTCCGTGAAGCCATTAATGCACAAAGCGATGCAGATTTTATTCATAAACTTTCCATTGCTCAGAAAGAATGCGACGAAACCTCATACTGGCTTGAACTTCTCAAAGAAACAAATTATCTGACCGAACCAGAATTTGCCAGTCTTAATCAAGATGCTGCCCAACTTTTAAAAATAATCCGTAGCATCATCCTCACCAAAAAAAAGAATATAGCCAACTCATAACTCATAACTCATAACTCATAACTCATAACTCATAACTCATTGACCCAACCTGAACAAATATTAGAAGATAACCTGGTCGCCCAGCTTCAGACCTTGGGCTATACTTATGTATCTATAACCGATGAAAAGGATCTCTTAACAAACCTTAAAGCCTGTATTGAAAAGCAAAATAATATTATTCTTTCAACCCGGGAATTCGACAGGATAACCAATAACCTGTCGAAAGGATCGGTTTTCGAAAAAGCAATAACCCTAAGACAAAAGCAGCATATCGTCAGGGATAACGGAGATAATCTGTACTTTGATTTTATTGAACAGGAAAACTGGTGTCAGAATCAGTTTCAGGTGACCCATCAGATCAGTATTGACGGTAAGTACAAAAACCGCTATGATGTTACACTGTTGATAAACGGACTTCCATTGGTCCAAATAGAATTAAAACGTCGTGGTATAGAGTTAAAAGAAGCATTTAACCAGATCAACCGTTACCACCGTCATTCATTTGGAGCATCAATAGGATTATTCCAATACGTTCAAATTTTCATCATATCCAACGGAGTAAACACTAAATATTACGCCAATAACAAGCTTCAGTCATTTAAACAAACATTTTACTGGAGCGATGAAAACAACAGGACTATTACACAACTGGAGAAGTTTGCTTTCAACTTCTTAGATACTTGTCACATTTCCAAGATGATATGTAAGTATATCGTCCTGAGTGAAGCCAACAAGATTCTGATGGTACTAAGACCGTATCAATATTTTGCTGTGGAAGCGCTGATTGACAGGGTAAAGAACTCCGTTAAAAATGGGTACATCTGGCATACAACGGGTAGTGGAAAAACACTGACTTCATTTAAGGCCAGCCAGATCCTGATGAACCTGCCACAAGTAAACAAAGTTGTTTTCGTGGTTGATAGAAAGGATCTGGACTACCAGACCACCAAAGAATTCAACAGTTTCAGCAAAGGAAGTATAGATGGTACTGATAATACCCAAGCTTTGGTGAAACAATTTTCTGACGATACCAAGCTGATTGTTACCACCATCCAGAAGTTGAATACAGCTATATCCAAAAATCGGTACAGCCTGCGAATGGATAAGCTGAAAGACCAGAAGATCGTTTTCATTTTTGATGAATGTCACCGCAGCCAGTTCGGGGAAACCCACGCCAGGATAAAATCCTATTTCAATAATATTCAGCTATTTGGTTTCACTGGTACACCCATCTTCGCTGATAATGCGGTAAAAAATGAGCAGGGGAAGCGCACCACTACTGAATTATTTGGTGATTGTCTCCACAAATATGTCATCACTGATGCGATAAAAGATGAAAATGTCCTGAAGTTTTCGGTTGAATATGTGGGTCGCTACCGACAAAAAGACGACAGTAAAACCAATATTGATATTGAGGTAGAAGATATTGATACCAGGGAGTTGATGGAATCTCATCAACGGTTAAATAAGATTACTGATTACATTATCGCACAACATAATCGGAAAACCTATAATAAGGATTTCACAGCCATATTTTGCGTCAGTAGCATAGAAACACTGATCAAATATTACGATTTATTCCATCAGAAGAAAGAAGCCGCTCAGCATGATCTGCGCGTTGTGACAATATTCAGCTATACATCGAATGAGGAAGATAAAGAAGCAAACGGATCCTTACCGGAGGAATTATCAGTAGTTGAAGAAGTTAAAGCACTGTATGGTATATCAGCACATAGCAGGGAGAAACTGGATGAATATATCGTTCACTATAACAATATGTTCGGAACAAAATATTCCACCAAAGACAGTGAATCCTTCTACAATTATTACAATGATATTTCAAAAAGAATAAAAGACCGTGAGCGCATTGATTTTCAGGAAAAGGATAGGGTTGATATTTTATTGGTGGTTAACATGTATTTAACTGGTTTCGATGCTAAAAAAGTAAATACACTTTATGTTGATAAAAATCTTCGTTATCACGGTCTGATTCAAGCATATAGCAGAACCAACCGTGTGTTGAATGAACAAAAATCACAGGGGAATATCGTTGTATTTCGTAATCTGAAAGCTGTTACTGATGAAGCCATCGCATTGTTTTCTAATAAAGATGCGAAGGATGTCATCCTAATCGAACCTTATGAGGAATATGTCAGTAAATTCAATCTCGCTTTCATTGAACTCTTAAAAATAGCACCTACTGTCAACAGCGTCAATGATTTAAAAAGTGAAGTCGAAGAACTGGAATTCATCAAAGCTTTCAGAGAATTGATGCGGTTAAAAAATGTGCTGACCACCTTCGTTGATTTCACCTGGGAACATTTGGCAATGAACGAACAACTTTTTGCTGATTATAGAAGCAAATATATGGATCTGTGGGACAAAGTAAAATCTAATCATCAAAAGGAGAAAGTATCCATATTGGAAGATGTTGATTTTGAATTGGAACTACTTCATCGGGATGAGATTAATGTAGCTTATATATTAAAGCTTTTAGCGGGGTTAAAGGGTAAGGATTCTGAAAAGACCCATAAAGAAATAATGGATTTGTTGGGTGGACAAGCAACATTAAGGAGTAAAAGGGAATTGATTGAAAAGTTTATTCTGGAAAATCTGCCGCTCATTATAGATACTGATGATATACCGGAAGCATTTGAAAGATTTTGGACCGAGGAGCAAATAATTGCTTTCAAAACGTTATGTGATGAAGAAAAATTATCCACCGATAAAGTTGAAAAAGTAATCGAAAGCTACCTTTTTACTGAACGTGAACCCATGCGGGATGATGTTCTGGATCTTATCGAAGGTGATAAACCTACAGTATTGGAACGAAAAAAGGTTGGTGACCGGATTTTGAGTAAAATTATTAGATTTGTGGATACTTTTATTGATGGGATGAGTGGGAAGTGAGTTTATAATTTAACTTTTAACAATGACTGACTAATCAGCAATTTGCTGCAAAAAATTAAACAAAAAATGGAAATCACCCTTTTCAATTTCGAAAATTCAAATATTCATATCAATATCGTCGCTCGCTTCGAGGGAGAGGATCTCATAATTGATGGATATGATCACGGTAAGACAGTAGAAAAACTCACTGGTGACAGTGATTACGAGTATAATACTACTTTACACCGGGACGGTGTACTAAAACTGTGTAAGCATCTGCGTTGTGATCCGTATGATAAAAATGGTGTTTTAAATTGTATTGCCCAGAAGTTTCATGGAAACCATTGTTACTCAGAATTTTCTGATTTTTTAAAGAAAAAGAAGATAGATAGTGATGGGTTTAGCTGGTGACGAATTAAAAAATATCCGTTATTTACTACGGCAAATCCGGATAGAATAGAATCAATTGTACATTCAATTTAATATAATTTGATGCTCCCCAGAGATTATTCTAACCTTCATAATATGGAAAACATTCGGCAAATGGAACAAATAATCCTTCAGTCTCTTGACAATGATGGTATAAGGTTTTGCAGAATCAATAATCTGCTTTGTTTAAAATCAATTAATGATTATTTGTTGTCAGACAGCAATTGGGAGTCCATAGTTAAAGTTAAAACAAATATTAAATCACAATTAAAAGATGTTTGTAAAAAGCATTTGCCGGAGTATATTCAACCAATAAATTATGCAGAGCTTTCAATACAGAAATTAGCAGTTATTGAAAATATAAGTCAAAGATCCATTAATATTTGTCGTGAGTTTGGTCTCGACACTCTTGGGCTCATTTTAAATTACTATTATGATGGAAATAATTTTAAAAGTTTTCGAAATTGCGGAAAAAATACTCAGCAGGAATTAGTTTCTATTTGTGAAAAGTATAAAGAATTAATTTTTGGAAAGGATTATTTTCCTGAGCGGGACAAAACAAAAATGAGTGCACCAATTTCAATACTATTATCTGATGATATTGATTTAGAATATATTAATAAAATTGAAAACCTGAGTGTTAGAAGTTACAACGTATGCAAAAAATCAAATCTAACATCTTTAAATCAGGTTATCCAATTTTATTTTAATAACGGTAATAGCTTTTTGTCGTTAAAAAATTGCGGAATAACCACAAATAAAGAATTAATAAAAATTTTAGATAAGTATAAAGAGCATCGTTCATCAAATTGTGCTGATAAACTCACAGAGGATCAAACTTCCTCACCCACAGAAATACTTGAAATGCGGATTAAGCATGATCCAAAAGTGTTTCAAACATTAAAAGACAACTACTTGGGATTAGATGAGATACCTTTATTTTCAATTATTGAAACTTTGATTGATAATAACCTGATATTTAGAAATGCTAATGAAAAATTCATTTTTAAAAACGCTTTTAATGCATACATCCCCATCCATAATCCCACACTGCAGGCTGTTGGACAAAAAATCGGACTGTCACGAGAAAGAGTAAGACAATTGAAAGAGCTAATTGCAAAAAGACTCCACTTTTACTTTAAGTTTGTTGACCAGAAAATTGGGAAGAATCTATTTGTGAAATATATCAAATCACTGGAGAGACCAATTATTCTTATAACTGAAGATGATGAAAATCAAATCAATCGTTCTGAAAACACTAAATTCTCCCGGTTTTTTATAGCTTTTATATGCTTCAGGTTATTTAATGATAGTTTTAAACCCATTGGTAATCTATACGTTTTACACAAAAAGTCCAGGCCTTTTGGTCATATTAATTTTAAGAATTTGTATCTTATCAATAACAATATTTTTGAAAACTTTAAGATTAATAAGTTGATAGAATATTTAAATGATAAAATATTGGAGAAAAGAACTGAGGAAGAAGTTATTAACTATGAAATTTTGATTTCAATGTTCTCTACCAATGCTTTACCTTTAGAAAACATAGTTGAAGTAATCAATACGATAGTAAAAAATGATTTTAATGAATTTTTTGATGTTAGCATGTGTGGTATCAAATTCAAAACCAATTCAAATAAATCGCATAAAGAAAGGGCTGTGGAAATTCTGATGAAAAGTACAATACCGCTTCATTATAAAGAAATATTCAATAGAATGATTGATGAAGGCGCTAAAATTTCTTCAATTAATTCATTTCATAGTATGTTAAAACACGAAAATGAAACATTCGGTTTGAAAGGAAGTGGAATCTATGATTTGAAAAGTAAGGGGGGCTTATTTGGCACAATTGGTGATGTGGCAGAACAAATTATCAATCAAAGGAATGCTTCTGTTCCATTGAAAGAACTTCAACAACTAATATGTAACGAGTTAATGATTTCAAGAAGCTCAATAAATGTGATATTATTTTCGTATTATAATGAAAC
>JAPLDE010000026.1:35194-36607 GCA_026391855.1 Bacteroidota bacterium
ATAATGAAACTCGTTTTATTAAGGATAGATTTGGGAATGTCACGCTTAGGAGAAAATGCTAAATTTGCACCAGGAAAAAATAATTAGAGAATAAAAACACACCGATATATATATGAAACCAATCAGCAAGAAAACAAGAGAAATTGATAGAGAAGCTACCGTCTGGTTCAATAAGTTAAAGGATGAACTCACATTCCCATTTGAAGCCAAGGCATTATTTGACGATAACAATAATATCCCATATGGGACCAGGATGATGGTTACTCAGGTTGATAATTATATTGATATGTACGGCATGTTAATCGAGGTAAAGGTAGGAGGCAAAAAATATTTTGTTGCTCTCTGTGAGGTGGAACTTATCTACAAAAAATCAAATAATTATAAACTGGTAAATGAATATCTGGAGTAGTGGAATAATCCTCACCAGAAATAAGAATATGCCAACTGATAACTCATAACTCATAACTCATAACTCATAACTCATAACTCATAACTTCGACTGCATTTACCGTAACCAGAAAAAAGCAACCTGTTTTTAAGCACTATTTCCCTCAACTTATGTATGGAGGACAAAACCATACTTTCCTTCAGGATTTTCAGGTGAGTGGATGCTGAAGTTTTGTGGATTTTAAAGGTCTTATAAATCTCTGTTACAATAAGCTTTTTCTCTCACTGAAACCGTATGGCCTTGATGGGAGAGATCCTGTTGATGATGAAAGACGGAATGATCATCATCGCGGTGCATACGATGAGCGTTCCCAGGTTGAGCCCTGCTATTGAAAGCCAGTCAAGATTGATGGGTACTACCGATACGTAATAAGAATCCTGGGGTAATTTCATGACACTCCATTTCTTCTGGATGAGCGCCAGGCCAATACCAACGGCATTTCCCCACAACAGTCCCAGGGTCAGAATGTAGCCGGCCTGGATGAGGAAAAGGCGGCTGATCCTGCCGTTCCTTGCACCCAGCGCTTTCAGGATCCCTATCATCCCGGTCTTCTCCAGGACAATGATCAGAAAGGTGGAGATCATGGTCATGGAAGATACCAGGACCATCAGCACCAGGATGATGATGGCATTCATATCCATTAACCCAAGCCATTCGAATATCTGCGGATAAAGATCGCGTATCGTTTTGGCATTCAGCTCATATCCCACCGCCCGGTATATCTTTTTTCCCACTTTGTCGAGCTTCTTAAAATCCTTAACCAGTATCTCAAACCCGCCGACCTGGTCTGTTTCCCAGTTATTCAGCTTTCGGATCACGCCAATGTCACCGATTACATACAAGCGGTCGAGCTCTCCCACTCCTGTCTCATAAATACCGGCAATGTTGAACTTCCTTCCCCTGGGGACCGCCTCCCCTTCCTGGATAAAATATACCCGTAGTGGATCTCCTGCCTTCAGATACAG
>JAPLDE010000161.1:0-956 GCA_026391855.1 Bacteroidota bacterium
GGCAGTGGGCAGTGGGCAGTGGGGAGTATGATTATGTATATGACCAGATGGTTTGTTTTGGGGAATTGTTCTCAAGCCTCATTGTGAGTCATTACCTGAATCTTTCTGGTTTTGCATGTAAGTTGTTCGATTCCAGGGAGATGATCATCACTGATAAGACTTACAGGGAAGGAAAAGTTAACTGGGACAAGACCTGTGAACTGGTCAGTGAAAAGCTGGGTAATCAACAACGGAAGATAGCCCTTACGCAAGGTTTTATTGCAGGTACAGAAGCCGGAACGACAACCACCCTGGGGAGAGAAGGCTCAGATTATTCAGCGGCAATTTTTGCCTATGCATTGGATGCCAGCGAGTTGATCATCTGGAAAGATGTTCCCGGTTTGCTGAATGCCGACCCCAAATACTTCCCTGACACCCAACGAATTGACCATATTTCCTACAAAGAGACCATCGAACTTTCTTATTATGGTGCAGGAGTGATCCATCCGAATACCATTAAACCTCTGCAAAACAAGAATATCCCGCTCTATGTCAAGTCATTTCTGAACCCAACAGATCCCGGCACCCTTATTTCCGATAAACCGGAAGAAGGAAGAAGGCAGAAGGCAGAAGGCAGAAAAGAAGGCAGAAGGCAGAAGGCAGAAGGCAGAAAAGAAGGCAGAAGGCAGAAGGCAGAAGGCAGAAAAGAAGGCAGAAGGCAGAAGGCAGAAGGCAGAAGGGAAGGTATAAGTTTGAAGGAGGAAGGAATATATCACGATCATCGCGTTATCCCATGTTACATCCACAAACCTGATCAGTGGCTCATTTCCATTGCCTCCCGCGACTTTTCCTTTATTGCGGAAGACAACCTGCATGAGATCTTCGGGATATTCTCATTACTGAGTATTAAAATCAACCTGATGCAAAATTCAGCCATCAGTTTTGTGGTTTGTATTGATGCTCCCGGTGTGAAGAAA
>JAPLDE010000161.1:993-10632 GCA_026391855.1 Bacteroidota bacterium
ACGAAAGCCTGCGCCTGATCACCATCCGCAATTATACCCAACAGCTTGTTGATGAGCTCATTGGAACAAAGAAAGTGCTTCTGGAACAGAGGAGCAGGTATACTTGTCAGGTGGTGATGAAGGAAGGTGATGAAGGTGATTGAGGTGAGGTTATGGGGTTATGAAAAATACCTTGTAATCATATTTATTATTGTATATATAATAATTTTTCTCAAAAAAAACTAAATTTCGTTTAGATATTTTGTAAACTTAATAAATTTGGATACCTAAAAAATTTATTAAGAATGAGAAAAATCGTCCTTTTTGTTTTAGGGATTCTCTTTTTTGTTCTCCCTGAAACCAGGTCAAACCCTGTCGATGTTACCCTTGCCTCCCTTGTAGCAAAAAACGCCTATCTTGGCCAGGTAAACCCTTTGGCAATGGAAGATTTTGCTTCCATTGAACCCCAACTTCTCAGCACCAAAGCAAAAGATGGCCTGAACATTTATTATGTCTTTGGCTTTACCAACCATGCGGGCTGGGTAATTGTCTCAGGCAGTGATCATTACTTTCCTGTTTTAGGTTATTCGGATGAAAATAACTTTCCGCTGGAGGAATCCCAGCAATCACCTGAGTACCTGTACTGGATGAGTCTGAATGAGAAACGTATCCAACTGTCGGAGACTTCAGATTCCTATACTGATGCCACAGTAATTGCAGCATGGGAACAATACCTGCAGCCTGTCACTTCAAATAACCTGCTTCCGGCTTCAGCCGTAGCGCCCCTGCTCACGACCAAATGGGCCCAGGGATGTAATTATAATTCTTTATGCCCAAGCGACAATAATGGTCCGTGCAACCATGTAGTAACCGGTTGTGTGGCCACTGCCATGGCTCAGGTGATGAAGTACTGGAATTTCCCCGGCAACGGATCAGGAACCCACACTTACACTGATCCTGATTCTGAGAATGACGACGGGGACGAAGATCCCTCTTATGGTGATCAATATGCCTCATTCTCAGATTCTTACAATTGGTGGGACATGCCAAACGAGCCTGATAATGAGAACACCGGCATCCCTGAACTGATGAGGGAATGCGGGGTCAGTGTGGATATGGATTATTCCTGGTGGGGCTCGAGCGCCTATGGACAGGACATCCCGACTGCCATGTCAGCTTATTTCTATTACAACTTCGGTATCATTTATCTTGAGCAGGATGATTACGAATATGTAGACTGGGTCTATCTCCTGGAGGACGACCTGGATTACAGTATGCCCATTCTGTATGGCGGACAAGGTCCGGATGGAGGTCATCGCTGGGTTTGCGACGGTTACCAAAGCAATTATAACGGTACCGGGCATACTTACTTTCATATGAACTGGGGCTGGGGAGGAAGCCAGAACGGTTATTTCCGGACGGTGGATCTCACTCCCGGTTCTCATGTTTTCGATGATGATCTGAATGTGGTTTGCAATATCTTTCCCATGTACCTGCCTCCCATAGCACCTACCGACCTTTGGGCCAGCCAGGGGGATTGGGGGGGGAAGATCTATATTGACTGGCACTGGGCTTCGAATGCAGGCTACTATCGTCTTTACCGGAGTACACAAAATAATTTTGCCACCGCCTCAGCCATCACTCCCTGGCAGACTGCCTGTGTTTATGTGGATGAAGACATCAATCCGTTAGAGACCTATTATTATTGGGTCAGGTCGGCCACCAGTGCAACCGGGGATTTGGCTTCCAGCCAGAGTGATCCGGTGGAGGGTTATACTTCCATGCCGGACTATCTGGTCAGCAATTACATGTTGGACCAGGCTGAAACTCCTGATTATTATTACTTTACCAGTCAGATCAATCACTGGTCGGTGCTCGGGATCAGGCCTGCCACCGGCGAAAACTGGGATATCAGTGCATACAATAACAATCAGTTTAATTTTCTTCCGGTCATTTCTTCAACATACGGTGCAGGATATGTGGATCTGGTGGCAGAAGACGGGCACCACCTGCCTGACCAGACAAGGGGAGTGAAGGTCAAAAGAGCTTCAGGAGATGGATCTGCCACACTGTCTGCGTTTACCGCAACCAGCACACTGGCAGTTGGCTCCACTACTTCCCATAGTTATAATACTGATGCAGTTGTAGCCTGCTGGGACGTGGACCTTGATCCCGGCACCTACCAGTTCTCTGTTAATGTGACCAGCGGAAGCCTCAACCCGGGAATTGCCCTTTTTACTTCTCTCGGAGGAAACAATCCTTACAGCAACCGGTCGACCGCCCTTGCTCTCTCTGATGCTAACGGAAACGGAGGCGACGAAAGCTTCAGCGTTGTAATTAACAATACTGACATATACGGTTTCGCAGTTTTTTCTTCAAACGGGCTGTCCGGTAGTTTCAGTATCACCATCACCCGGTTAGGGACATGGACCGGGGCCGTAAACCACGACTGGAACAACGCCGGGAACTGGAGCGGTAATGTGGTTCCTTCCATCGATGTTGATGTTACCATACCCCCGGTCACCAACAGACCCTGGATTATGAGCGGAAATGCAGAATGCAAACACCTGATAGTGGAAGCAGGTACAGGAAACTACCTCAGGATCTATAACCACAAACTGACTGTTTATGATGATGCCGAGATCTATGGCAGTTTAATGATGGACAACGCCGTAAGTGCTGCAGTTGGAGAGTTCAGGGGTGATGTTTACTGGGGTTCAGGCTCTTCAGCCACCATGGTAAATCCCACAACCCTCAATGTTTACGGGAACTGGACTTTCGCCTCCGGTTCACTGGTGCATCTGAACGGCGGAACTGTTAACTTTTATGGCAGTGACAACTCATATGTTTACTCCAACAGCACCTCTAGCTATTTCTATAATATCTGGTCGTATAAAACAGGCAATGCCCTGATAGATTACAGCGGCGTTTCAGATCATTCCCTTACAGTTAAGGGGGACATTATTCTGCATGCAGGTTCGGGTTTCTATTGTACATGCGATTCTTCGCTTATCCTTTATGGGGGGCTTTACGATCAAAGCGGAAAATTTTGCTGCACCAAAGGAAGTGTGGTTTTTAAAGGCAGCGCACAAACCCTTTCCATACAGTCAATCGACTATTTCAACAACCTGGTTATCAATCCGACAGTCTCTGTTAATCTTGACGATGTTATTCATGTAAGGGCAGATCTAATCATTTCCACAGGCCTTTTTAACTCTAATTCCTATCACATTTATGTAGGTGGTGACTGGACAAATCATGTCGGCGCCTCAGGCTTTACCGAAGGAAGCGGAAGAGTGATCTTTGATGGTGGAAATTATGCCCAATATAGTTCAACAGAAGTGTTCAATGAACTGGAAATCAATAAAACAGAAGGAGGAGTTGTACGGGTGAATGGCGGGAATGTACAGTGTTCCGTTTATGACTGGACTGCCGGAGGGTTAAGTGTTCTTTCAGGCAGCTTTACCGCATTGTCATTACAGGATTATGGCATTGCAGGAGCCTTCTTTCTCCAGTCGGGAGGCACCATTGAACTGCACAATACCAGTGGTCCGATAGATCTGAACGGAAGTATCAACATCTCAGGCGGGACTTTCAATGTATACGGAGGTACTACAGAAAGCTTCTGGCCTTATCTTGATGATGCTTCGATAACCATGTCAGCCCATTCGTTTGCGGAAAGCATCACCGGGGGATTGATCCGTACCAGCGGAAGTTTCCGGATTGAGAGGAGTGAGTTTTTTCCAACAGGAGGGAAAGTTGAAATGTATGGAAGTGGTACCAGGCTGGTTTCCAGTATTAACGGCGGAGAATTTTACGATCTGAAGATCAACAGGGATGCGGGTTCTCTGGTCAACGTCTCAGGAGGGCTGAAGTTATATGGCAACCTGGAATTGGCAGGCGGGACACTTGCCTCCAACAACCTGGATATCAATATCCGCGGAAACTGGACCAATACGGTAGGTGATGCCGCTTTTACCGAGGGAAATGGAACTGTAACCTTTGATAATGGGCTGCCTACAGTGATGATAGTATCCGGAAGCGAGACTTTCTATAATTTGTCGGTAAATAAATCATATAACGGACCTAACGGAGTTCAACTCAGCGATAACAGTACCCTGAATGTTACCAATGACCTGTCCTGCATCAACGGGGTGGTTAAACCCGGAGTAAATGGTATTCTGAACCTGAAAGATGTTAATCTCTCTTCAGGCGGCGGGATTAACTGCCAGAATTCAAACATTGCCATGAATATCAGCGGTGACTGGAACGATAACAACACCTCGACTACCATGAATAAAGGATTTTACCATGGTACTTCCTCTACCGTCACCTTCGTTCAAAGCGCAAACCAAAATCTCAATTCGGCTGCTTCAACAATTGAGTTCTATCATCTGGTCATTAACAAACCGGCCGGCAACTTCAATCCTTTTAAAGGGCTTACCCTACAGGGTGATTTCTCATTGCAGCAGGGGATCTTTAATTACGGAGCCACGGGTCTGAACCATATTTTCAACGGAAATTACAGCGTTCCAACCGGAACCACCTGGAATAACGGACAATCCACCATCAACTTCAATGGAACATCCGACCAGAATTTTACTTTTTCTCCTTCAACAGGTACATTAGGCAATGTGAATATTGAGAAACCCGCTTCTGCCAGTGTCATTATGTTATCGAACATCAGCAGCCTGAATGCAGGAAACCTGGTCATCAACGGAGGAGAACTCAACCTGAACGGGCACCAATACATCTGCTCGGGTGACCTGAACGTTAATGACGAAGGCCTTCTTTATATAAGCGGCAGTTCAACCCTTGAAATCGGGACCGGTAAAACGATCACCATCAACAACGGGGGAACACTTCAACTTGCCGGGGGTTTTCTTTTTCCTTCCAGGATCACCCATCAATCAGGGTATTACGGGTTTAACCTTGAATCCGGTTCATCCATCAGCGCCCACAATGCCATCTTCGAATATATGAATACCTCTGGTGTAAACGTGAAAGGCGGTGCCTGGGTTGACCCTGACAATGCCTTTAATAACTGCAGGTTCCGGTATGGTCAGTCGGGCGGCACCCTGCTGGTGCTGAACAACAGCCAAACATTGACTGTAAATTATGCTGATTTTCCAACCAATACCTGGTCAGGTTCTTACAATGTCAGCAAAACAGCCATGACCGGCCTGGTTAACTTTGTTAATGCCACCGGGGGGTTTTCAGGCGAAGATTACGATTACGACCTGTTTAACAAAATTATCTGGACTATCGGCTCTGCACAGATCACAGGAAATTTCCGGTACGATAACACAGCACAGACTGCACTGAATAACACAAAAGTTTACCTCAAATCCGGCACTGTCAATGTTGATTCAGTCACTACCGGAACGACCGGCCAATACACCTTTACCATTGCCAATCCCGGAACCTATTCGCTGGGCAGCAGATGTACCAAGACTTGGGGAGGCGTTAATGCAACCGATGCCCTGATGATCATGCGCCATTTCGTAGGACTGGATACGCTGCAATCGGTCAGGTTTAAAGCCGGGGACGTGGATGCCACCAATTATGTGAATACTATTGATGCTTTGCTGGTGATGAAACGGTACGTGGGTATTATCAACACCTTTGCCATAGGCGACTGGGTGGATGATCATCCTTCGGCTACCGTCGGGGCTACCGGTATCACCACCCTGAACCTGAAAGGTCTTTGTTCCGGTGATGTTAATGTTTCTTATATTCCACCTGCCAAACAAGCGGCCGAAGTTGAAATTGCTGAAAAGGGAATGCTCGATATTTCTGCCACACAGGTAATTGATATCCCTTTACAGGTAACCCGTGATTGTAATATCGGGGCCATCTCCCTTACCTTGGCATATCCTGAAAATCAATTAGATATAACGGACGTTACGATTAAGAAAGAGACGGGAAATTTGTTCTATCACCTGGAGAACGGAAAGCTGTTGATTGCCTGGTCGAGCCTGGATCCTTTATGGCTCTCAAACGATGAAACGCTGCTTACCATCCATTGCAGGTTGAGAGATAATTTAGAACAAATATCTAATTTACAGCTATTTACATCTGAATCAGAATCAGAACTGGCGGATGCATTGGCAAACCCTCTTTCAGGGGAGAACCTGACCATTCCAAGGTTAATTGATATTGCTGAACATTCAGATTTTATCCTTGGAGATTGCTATCCTAACCCGTTTTCGGAAACAACTACCCTTCCCTACTGGCTGCCGGAGCGGGCAACAGTCGTTTTCAATGTTACTGATATTTTGGGCAGAATGGTCTATATCAGTGAGTTGGGTATTCAGGACAGCGGTTCACATTCAATCGAATTCAACAGGAGCCAGATTCCCGACGGAACCTATTTTTATACATTGAAAATCAGTGGAAAGAATGGGGAGCAACAGCAAACCAGGAGCATGGTTATATTGAGATAAATCAACTACAATTAATCTTTGTGATTAAGGTGATGGGAGGGATTAGTGATAGTGTGTGTAAGGAAAATTATAATTTACAGATTTTGAATGTTTTGAAGGTTGAATTCCCTGATTGAATACGGCAAAAATAAATAGATGGAGGCAAGTGGCCGAGGGGAATTTCAATATGCTTCTGGTTTTTAGTTTTCATTTTATAAACGACATTACCGGTCAAATCAGAAATCAGGATATTATCAGCTTTATAATTCATTGTATTTGAAATAGTTATTAAATCATGGGTCGGATTAGGTGACAAGGTCCAGGCTTCATCGGGATTCAAAATGGTTCCCCCACCCAGGTCGGCCCAGCCCGTGAAAATATCGTCAATCATCCATCCCTCTTTGTTGTTCTGAATGGCATCGGACGTGAATAAAAACCGGATAAACAGGCTGTCAGCCAAATTCGGAATCAAGGTAGCCGTGCTTTTCACTACCACCATCCATTGCCAGATGTAAACCGATTGAACCCAACCGTTTGATTTCCCGCTCACCCGGCTCTCGTTGCCAAATATGCTGGAAAGAGGGGTGTACCACTGGCAGATATAAGGAAAGTTGGTCACAGAATCAATGATAAGGGTATCGTTCATCATATGCCAGTTGTTCCCGTAATCATAGGAAATTTCCACCCGGCACCAGTCCTGTAAAGTATCGGTATCAAACTTGTGCCTGAATGAAAGGAAGGTAGACATATACGGAAAATCCGGGTCAATGTAATAAGCTGTCGGCATATGGAATTCAAAACCCGAGATATTAACAGGCGGATAAGGATTCTGAAGGCTGGTAACCAGCGCATTGGGGGGTGAAAAAGCTGAGTTGAAATCTGTCTTCTGCGGAACTCCGATTTCCCAGGCGTTCTCCATATTGGGGACAATCTGGTAGGGTAAAGTATTCGTTTCAAAGTTGATAGTATCCCTGATATTGAACATGGGATATTGGGAATACGATGATAACCAAAGACTTAGTAATAAAACTAGAAGTAAAATCTTTTTCATAGCATTGAATTTTATGGGTTTATGATTGATGATTTTAACAACCTGGCAAATAACCACCGTTATTTTATATAGACAAGATAATCAGTTAAAAGTTTCCCGGCATAACAAATACAAGGGTGCCAGATGCTTTCCGATGATTATATTTGCGACCTTTGCACCAAAATTAGAGCCATGAAGACCCTGATCCAGTTTATTAATGAATCAGAACATAATAACTCCCATGCTACCGGTGAATTCAGCCGTTTGCTGAACGATATAGGCATTGCTGCCAAGATCGTGAACCGTGAGATCAACAAAGCCGGGCTGGCTGACATTCTTGGTGATTATGGGAACACCAATGTTCAGGGTGAGGAACAGAAGAAGCTGGATGTATTTGCCAATGAGCAGTTTATCTCTGCATTACGACATGGGGGAGCCTGTTGTGCCATCGCTTCTGAAGAGAATGAAGAAGCCATTATTTTCGACAACCCTAATTCCAACGGGGGAAGATACGTGGTTGCCATGGACCCGCTGGACGGCTCATCGAATATTGAGGTGAATGTTTCCATCGGAACGGTTTTTTCGATATACCGCAGGCTGAGCCCCGAAGGAGAACCTGCAACCCTTGAGGATCTGCTGCAAAAAGGGGTCAGCATGGTGGCTGCCGGGTATGTGATCTACGGTTCTTCCACCATGATGGTCTATTCTACCGGCAAAGGGGTTAACGGTTTTACCTATGATCCCTCGGTAGGTCTGTTCCTGTTATCTCATCCGAACATGAAAATTCCTGAGAACGGGAATATTTATTCGATAAACGAGGCCAATTACATCTATTTTCCTGAAGGAGTGAAGGAGGAGTGAAGGAGTATCTGAAATATTGCCAGGAAGACGATAAGCTAACAAACAGGCCCTATACCACTCGCTATATCGGATCGCTGGTGGCCGATTTCCACCGTAACCTGATCAGGGGCGGAATTTATATCTACGCGGGAACGTTAAAGAATCCTGCCGGGAAACTCCGTCTTCTTTACGAATGTAATCCAATTTCTTTTCTGGCAGAACAGGCAGGAGGAAAAGCTTCTGACGGTTTTCACCGCATTCTTGAAGTTGAGCCGTATACCCTTCACCAACGCATCCCATTCTTTGTTGGTTCAACGAAAATGGTGGAAAAGGCGGAGTATTTTATGAACAAATTCTCTAAAAATTTCTGCGAACTTTCCTGATCTATATTTTTAGACTGTGTTATCTATCACCTTAAAAGATCTTTATCAGCCTTTACCACTTTGTGAGGGTTTCCGGCCAGAACCAGGGAACCGTTACCATCTGACCGGTCTTGCGGGTTCTTTCAGGTCATTTCTGGCAGCCGAACTTTCAGAAAGGATAATCACCCACCAGGTTTTTATCCTGAATGACAAAGAGGAAGCGGCGTATTTCTTTAATGATCTGGAAAACCTGTTCGGCCAGGAAACCCTGGATTTCCGTGAAAAAACGGTGCTTTTCTTTCCAACCTCCTACAAGAAACCCTATGATACAGAGGCTGTTGACAATGCCAATGTGCTGAGCAGGTCGGAAGTGATCACCCGCCTGTCATCCGGGGAAACACCGCTGTTGATCGTCACTTACCCGGAGGCTCTGTGCGAAAAAGTAGTTACAAAATCATACCTGGAACAGGCCATCTTCAAGATCAACCGTGACGAAAAGATCAGTCTTGATTTCCTGACGGATATCTTATCGGAATATGGTTTTGAAAGGTCCGATTTTGTGATTGAAGCCGGGCAGTATTCCATACGCGGCGGACTGGTGGATGTTTTCTCCTATGCGGATGACTATCCATACCGCATTGAATTCGATGGTGACGAGGTAGGGTCGATACGGACCTTTGACCCGGCAACCCAGTTATCGAAAGAGACCCTGAAACAGGTTTCCATCCTGCCCGATATCCATGACCGTTCCATTAATGAGACAAGGCAGTCCTTTCTTGATCTGTTCGGCACCTCATGCCCGGTATGGCTGATGGATACCGCGTACATGCTTGACAAGACCGAGAAAGAATTTGACAAAGTGCAAAAAGCCTACCTGAATCTCAGGTCAGCCATCTCGCACCTGCCTCCTGAACAACTTTTCTGTACTTCAGAGGAATTGCTAAGGATCATCCAGCAGCATCCGGTGATTGAATTCGGTCTGCATTTTTATTTCAAAGAAGCG
>JAPLDE010000071.1:0-16128 GCA_026391855.1 Bacteroidota bacterium
GAATGGAAGCCGGAGAGAATTCCCTGATGGTTGATGCCACAAACTATCCACAGGGTGTTTATACCTGCCGCCTGAGCGTTTCAGGATCAACACAGGCGTGGACAATTATCAGGCGTCTGGAAATTATCAGATAACCATATACCCCACCCCGGAGAGTGGCTGTCCTTCCACCCGGAAGAACAGCCACTTTCTCTTTAGCCAGGTTGGCGATACATTGCATATATTCAATTCAATTTATTTCTTATTGCAAGCTTATCAAATGGCTATCACTTTTTATCTGCTTCAAATCTCTCCTTTCTTTCTATTCTTTTTGATCATTACGATCGGAGCAGTTTTTGGCGGACTAGGCACTTTTCTTTTCCGGAAGAATATAAAGTTGAAAATTCTCCGCTCCCACAATGAAGTGACGGGATTTCTTTTTTTGGCAATTGCCGGTTTTTACTCATTATTACTAAGTTTTTCAGTATTTGTGGTCTGGGGCCAATTGAACGAAACACTCGGAAACGTGAGCAAAGAAGGTAGTTCTGCCATGGGTTTATATCGTGATATTAAATTTTATCCTGATACTGTTGAGTCAAAACGTCTTATGATCGTTTATCTCGATTTTGTATTCAATGTTATTGATGAAGAATTCCCCAATATGGGACGAATGAAGATTAACCGCAAAACGCCTGAAGCCTTTAATCACGTATTTTATACTATGGAGCATCTCAATCCCAAAAATCAGTTTCAGATTCAGTTGGTTGCGGAAATGTTCAACCATTTAAATGAACTGGCTACCTATAGGGGACTCCGTACCACTTCCATGGAGTCAGAAATCCCCCGACCGATGTGGTTACCAATGATTTTTGGGGCATTGATCACCCTTATTTGCTCGATGTTGCTTGACATTGAGCATAAACGGATACATATCGCTCTAAATGCACTAATGGGCATTTTCATCGGGATGTTTTTCTTTATAATTATTCTTCTTGATCATCCTTACACCGGCAGCCTGGGCATTAAACCAAAATCATATAAGCAAATATTTACCATGGAACAATGGGCAAAAGAACCTCAATCAAAAGATGCAATAAAATAATAATGAAAAAGTATTTTACTACGAAGAATTTATACGCATGCTTAACTAATACATCTATGATTGTAGCATTGTGTTACTTCATTATAGTATTGGGATCCTGTGTTTCTCATGAACAAAAGCAGGATGATGCATTCGAAATTGTAAAGAAAGAAAAAAACGCTTTAAAAGAAAGCAATTTTTTAAAACCGGAAATTGTTAAAGAACAAAAGGAGACTCAAATTGGAGAAAAAAATAGAAATATTGATGAATGGACAAAGTTTGAGAATGAAATGGATAAGAAAATATTAGCAAATGAGCATAAAGTCAAAGAATTAAAAGGAAATGCAAATATTAGTGCCAGACTGTCAAGAAAAGTGGAAAATCTGGAGAAAGACAACAATGCCTTGAGAAAGAAAATCAATGAATACAAAGAAAAGATGAGAGTGAGCCTGGAAAGTTTTAAGGTTGGAATGGATCATGAGGTGAACGTGATTGGAATTGAGCTAAAAGACATTGCCATTAATGGTAAAAAGCAGAATCATATCTGAAAGCGGAATCTGATGCTCCATGTGTGAATGATGTAATTTATTTCTTTTATTGTGTAATGCATACTGTTACTTTCTGACGGAAATTTGTACTTTGAAAATACTCATAAAATAGTTTCAATTAATGGTAATAATGATCGCATAATGAATAATGTTAATTTGCTAATCAATTTTAAATAAAAACTTTTAAAAACAAATCAAAATGAAAAAATATTTATTAATGTCAATTGCAATTTTTGGACTTATTAATTTTTGCCACGCACAGGAATATGTGAATGATTTCCGCGACAGGCTTCAGTTTGGCCTGAAGGCTGGTATCAACTATTCTAATGTTTACGATGCCAAAGGTGAGGAGTTTCAGGCAAAAGCAAAGACTGGTCTAGCTTTTGGGCTTTTTACTGCGATACCAATAGGAAAATATTTAGGATTTCATCCTGAAATTTTATTTTCCCAAAAAGGGTTTAAGGCTACCGGTAAAGTCCTGGGGGGTAACTATAACTTTACAAGAACAACAAATTTCATTGATATACCTCTGTTATTTGCTTTGAAACCAAGCCCATACTTTACCCTATTGGCAGGTCCTCAATATTCGTACTTATTAAAACAAAGGGACGTATTTGCGAATGCAACCACAAGCATTGCCCAGGAACAGGAATTTGAAAATGAAAATATCCGTAAAAATATATTATGTTTCCTCGGAGGGTTTGATGTTAATGTTAACCATATAGTTTTAAGTGCAAGAGTGGGATGGGACATAACGAACAACAACGGTGACGGCACCTCTACGACACCGAGATACAAAAATATGTGGTATCAGGCAACTGTAGGATATAGATTTTATAGTAATTAAACCCTGGACTAAAAGGCAGATAAATTATTAACTGACTATTATTTGCTTTTCAAGCAAAGAATAAAAACAAGTATAACAAAAGAAATATTCTTCTTCTTTTCAACTTAATGAAATATAATAATGAAAAAAAATGCATTTATATTAATTTCGCTGATCATCCTCTGTGTCAGCATGGTGACAGCCCAGGAAAACAGATCAGGCAGAGGGTACGGTAAAGTTGTCAATGTCGGTATCGGATTAGGTTACTATGGATATGTAGGGCATTCGATGCCTGTTATTCACGTAGATTATGAAATTGACGTGGCAAAAAATTTCACCTTAGCCCCGTTTATCAGTTTTTATTCTTACCGGAAAGATTACTATTACACCAATCCACATAACGGAACAAGTTACTACTATCATGAAACGGTCATACCAATTGGTTTAAAAGGAAGTTATTATTTTGATGACCTGCTTGAAGCGAATTCCAATTGGGATTTCTATCTGGCTGGTTCTCTGGGGTTTGCCATTGTTCGCTCATATTGGGATGATGGCTATACCGGAGACAAAGAGGTGTTTCACCATGCTAATCCATTATATCTGGATCTTCATATAGGGACAGAGTATCATGTTAACAATAGAATTGGTTTATTTCTTGATTTATCAACAGGTGTTTCAACAATTGGTTTAGCTATTCATTAAATAACAATTAACATTATGGGTAATCTACTTTATATAATAGCAATAATTTTAATTATTGCATGGGCGGTCGGACTCTTTGCATACAGTGCCGGCTACCTTATACACATACTTCTGATCATTGCAGTTGTTGCCATTCTTTTAAGAATAATTCAGGGAAAGAAATTACTGTAAATATTTAACTGCTTATAATTATTAGAATAAGGACTATGATATCAGAGAAGGTATCAAGTGCCTATAGTAACGATTCATTGCCAGAGATTTTGTCTGCTGAACATAAAGAATTAATGAGAGGAACCGCTGAAATTATAAATTGTGATGGATAAAGAGTCAACGTTACCTTTTTATGCTAAAGCATCCATATTCTTCATAGGGCTGTTTGCCTTTCTTACAATCTTATATATTGCTCAAAGCATCATAGTCCCCGTGGTGTTTTCGGGCATTATTGCCATATTACTTCATCCGGTTGTAAAATATTTGGTACGATTCAGAGTAAACAGGATAGTTGCCATTGTCATAACATTAACCCTTACCTTTATTACCATAGCTGCATTTGGTGGTTTGGTGGTTTCACAGGCCAAACAATTCAGCGCATCCTGGCCAGTCTTACTCGATAAATTTACCGATCTGCTAAATCATGTCATAACCAGGACATCAGGATATTTGGATGTTGATCCGCAAAGCATTCATGACTGGATAACAAAGACTAAAGGTGAGCTAATCAATACCAGTACTGCTTCTATAGGACAAACACTTGTTAGCGTTGGCAGCGGGATAGTGGTGTTGTTTCTGGTGCCGGTTTACATCTTTATTATTCTATTTTACCATCCACTTTTAATTGAATTTATACACAGGCTTTTTCGTAAGAGTCACCAAAGCCAGGTAAACGAAATTGTTACCCTGATCAAAACAGTTATACAACGCTATCTTGTGGGTTTGGTTATTGAGGCTATTATGGTTGCTATACTAAATTCCGCGGCACTTTTCATATTAGGCATACAATATGCCATATTGTTAGGTATTATTGGTGCCTTGCTGAATGTTATACCGTATATAGGAGGGATAGTGGCAGTAGCCTTACCGATGATGATAGCGCTGGTAACAAAATCGAGTGCCTGGTACGCATTTTATGTGATGGCCGCTTATTATTTTATACAACTCATTGACAACAACTATATTGTGCCAAAGATTGTGGCCTCAAAAGTGAAAATCAATGCCCTTTTTGCCATTATTGTAGTTATTGCAGGAAACGCATTATGGGGTATATCCGGAATGTTACTTTCTTTACCACTCCTGGCGATTGTTAAAATCATTTTCGACCACATTGAATCATTAAAACCATGGGGATTTTTACTGGGCGATAGTATGCCCCCATTATTACTAATAGAACCAATTTTCAAGAAAAGCAGAAAGAAAGCTAATGATAAAAGTTAAGAAAGAAGGAGTATTATTAACGAAAACTGATTTTGAGTTTGAAAACGATGGTGTACTTAATCCGGCTGTGATCCGTGAAGGGAAGAATGTACATATGTTTTACCGGGCTGTTCGGAAAGGAAATTTTTCAAGTATTGGTTATTGCCGGTTGGATGGGCCATTGAAGATTGCTGAAAGATGGGAAAAACCCATCATGATTCCGGAGTACGATTATGAATCGCAAGGAGTTGAAGACCCGAGAATTGTAAAAATACAAGATCTTTACTATCTGACATATACAGCTTATGATGGGACAAATGCCCGGGGAGCATTAGCAACTTCAAAAGATTTAAAGCATTTTCATAAACAGGGAATCATTGTTCCGATGACAACATATGCTGAGTTTGCAAACATCGTCAAATCAACAGGTAGGGTAAATGAAAATTATTACAACAATCATAAGTTTTACTATCATGAGGCAGATTCTGAAGAAACGAGTCTGTTGTGGGATAAAGATGTAACATTTTTTCCAAGGAAGATCAATGGAAAATTGATATTCCTTCAACGGATCAGGCCTGGTATTCAATTAGTTTCCATTAATAGCATAAAGGAGTTAACCAATGAATTCTGGCATGAATATTTTAATAATTTTCAAGACCATATTGTATTGGATCCCATGTATGACCACGAGTCGAGCTATGTCGGGAGCGGTTGTCCTCCTATTGAAACGGAGCACGGCTGGCTGCTTATTTATCATGGAGCTGAAGAAACCGATAAAGGGCTGGTATATTCGGCTTGTGCAGCAGCCCTGCTTGATCTGAATGAGCCTGCAAAAGAAATTTCAAGGTTACCCTATGCATTATTCTTTCCAGAGTTTGAATGGGAATTAAAAGGCGAAGTTAATAATGTGGTATTTCCAACCGGGACGGCGTTATTCGGAGACACTTTATATATTTATTACGGGGCTGCGGATTCGAAGATAGCTTGTGCATCGGTTAACCTGCCGGCATTGATAGCAGAATTACTTTCAAATATATCAAAAAATGAAAAATGAAATGATTTCAAATAAAGCTAAAAATAACATAAGTAGCCATAAAATTGTTCCTCTTCTGCAGAACCCTGTATATAACAGGGATATACCAAAAGAAATCAAGCGTGAAGCGACCTGGAATAATTCAATAGAATTGGCTGAAATTTTATTTATTACCTCCTATCCACCCAGAGAATGCGGCATCGCGACCTATTCCCAGGATTTGATAGGTGCTCTAAATAATAAATTCAATCAATCATTGCAGATAAAAGTTTGTGCATTGGAATCAGGAGAGGCTGGCTATCAATATCCCCATGAAGTAAAGTATGTTCTCAAAACATCTAAAGCCGAGGAGTATAATAAATTGAGTTTAAAAATAAATGAGGATAATAGCGTTAAAATCGTGATGGTCCAGCATGAGTTTGGTTTTTTCAGGTTGCAGGAGAATGTTTTTTTAGAATTTTTAGATAATCTAAATAAACCTGTTGTTATCGTCTTTCATACAGTTTTGCCGAATCCGGATAGCCAATTAAAGAGAAAAGTAGAAAATATTGCAGCTGCCTGTGAGTCTATCATTGTAATGACCCATCATTCATGTGACATTTTGGTAAATGATTATCAGGTTCCAAGATATAAAATTACAGTGATAGCTCACGGTACTCATCTGGTTCCACATTTAAGCAAGGATTTTTTAAAAAATAAATATCAGTTATCGGGTCGGAAAATACTTACAACCTTTGGACTTTTAAGTTCAGGAAAAAGCATAGAGACTACAATTGATGCCTTACCGGCGGTTGTGAGACAATGCCCGGAGGTGATGTTTTTAGTTATTGGGAAAACACATCCGGAAGTTAAAAAGGCGGAAGGCGAAAAATACAGGCAAAAGCTGGAAGAACTCGTTGAGCTCCACTCCCTTGAAGATCATGTGTTGTTCATTAATGATTACCTGGCTTTGCCGGATTTGCTTGAATATTTGCAACTTACCGATATTTATGTGTTTTCAACCAACGATCCCAACCAAGCCGTCAGCGGGACCTTTGCCTATGCCATGAGTTGTGCATGTCCGATCATTTCGACGCCTATTCCTCATGCAAAGGAAGTACTGAACGAAGAAACAGGGATTATTTTTGATTTTTGCAATTCAACGAAACTTTCAGAAGGCGTTATACGGTTACTAAGCGATGAACCTTTAAGACGGAGTATCAGTTCAAACACATTGCAAAACATCGTTTCCACTGCCTGGGAGAATTCTTCCGTACTTCATGCCGTATTATTCGAAAAAATTTCTGATCACAGCATTATTCTTCAATATAATCTCCCGGAGATCAACCTGAGGCACCTGAAAAAAATGACAACTAAAACCGGGATCATTCAATTTTCGAAAATAAGTCAACCTGATATCCGGTCAGGGTATACCCTTGATGATAATGCCAGGGCGCTGATAGCATGTTGTATGTATTTTAAAGAGACAAGCGATACATTAATAATGCATTACATAAGGATCTATTTTCGATTTATAAAGCATTGTTTAACCCAAGAGGGCGTCTTTCTGAATTATGTAGATGAGAATAGAAAATTTACAAGTCAAAACAATGCTTCAAATCTCGATGATGCCCATGGCAGAGCAATATGGGCTTTGGGATATTTGGTGTCATTAACTGAACTAATATCTGAAGAAATTATTACAGAAGCTAAAACGGTTTTAGAGCAATCCCTGGTCCGTGTCGAATACATTCATTCAACACGAGCAATGGCTTTTGCCATAAAAGGGTTATATTACTATCAACGTGTCGTACAATCTGAACGGAACGTCCAGCTTATTACAACACTGGCTAACCGATTGGTTCAGATGTTTAAGCATGAGGCTGCCAGGAAATGGGAATGGTTTGAGAGTTATCTTACATATGCCAACAGTATTCTGCCCGAAGCCTTGTTATTTGCCTGGCTTATAACAAGTGAAAACATTTACAAAGATGTTGCCATATCTTCGTTAAAATTTCTGTTAAATCAAACATTTAATAGGAATGGGATTGAAGTGGTTTCAAACCGAAAATGGTTGCAAAAAGGACAGGAAGCCGGTCATTATGGTGAGCAACCCATTGATGTTGCTTATACTGTGATGACATTAAGTCAATTCTATGATGTATTCAAGGATAAAGAGTACCGTTTGAAAATGGAAATTGCTTTTAATTGGTTTTTAGGAAGCAACAGGTTACATCAGATTATTTATAACCCATGTACCGGAGGGTGTTACGATGGTCTTGAGGAAACTCATGTGAACCTGAATCAGGGAGCTGAGTCGACAGTCAGCTATCTGATGGCAAGATTTACAATGGAGAAGTATAACACAGCAAAACCTCAAACAGAGCATGATTATTCAATCATGGAAAATTCAAATATTAGTTAGATATATTACAATCACGATGATTAATAGTTTGAACCCGTGACATGTAAAATATTTACATTCATTTATTAACTTGTTTGAAAGATGTGTGAATGATACAAAATATTATCAGAATTGTGTAAGCAATTTTATGGTTGCTATTTGTAAATTTATTGTTTGGAAATACAGGCATACAGGATTAAAATTGCTTTATGAATATTTTTCAAATATATTTCTTTCACAGAAAATGTTTGATTGTTTCAATTACTAAGGATGATACTATATGTTAGGAATATGAAAAGTGAACGTTGCAAGTTAATGGTAAAACAAGAATTGCACAAACTTGGACTGCATTACAGAACTATAGTCCTGGGTGAAGTTGAACTAAAGGAAAATTTAAGCAGTGAGAAGTTACATTTGATTGATATTGCACTCAGGAATGCAGGACTTGAATTAATTGAGGATAAAAAAAGGTGCCTTATTGATAAAATTAAAGCATCCGTAGAGGAATTGATCAATATACCGAATGAAAATGAGAAAGTTAATATTTCCGGTTTTATCAGTGGTAAGGTAAAAAGGGATTATGCCTTCCTGAGCAATCTTTTCTCGCATGAGCAGGGAATCACTATTGAGAAGTATATCATTGAGCGGAAAATTGATCGTATTAAAGAATTGCTTGTATACAGTGAGTTGAGTCTTGGAGACATTGCCTTTAATCTTCAATACAGCAGCACAGCCCATTTATCAAACCAATTTAAAAAAGTAACAGGATTAACACCGTCCTTTTTCAGGCAGATTGGTAGTAATAAATCCAACACCTCATTAAATGTGTGAATTATGCAAATTCACTAAGTAATTATGTAAAAGTAATAAAGACCGGCAGGATTACTTTTACATAATAATAACGATTTTATTTCCGGATTAATTCAAAAAAGTAAAATTTAATCGTTAATAGCATAAGAAACCTCTTTATAAAATTAATTAAATAAAAAGTATCAGGTATGGACTTAAATATTAAGGAAAATTGTAAAGCACTTAAAACTATGCTTATCAAGCAATATCCTATTTTAGAAGAGAATGATCTGCAATGTGATAATGGAAATAAAAAAGAGAATATGCTGGAAAAGATTCAAAGTAAAATTGGTATAACCCGGGATGAATTATATTTTATTATTATGAATTTATAACCAAATTTTTTCTGATAATATCAAAGAATGTTAACATAAGGGTGATTACAGAAAATCAAAGCATGAAATTCCCCTGAGTTTGCACTCACCAACAGAGATGATAATAACCACATGGGTATTCCATTTGACCATTGAAATCAAAATTATTAACAAATGAAACTCTATATTAAAAATATGGTATGTACCCGTTGCAAAAAAATTGTAAAAGCAGAGCTTGAAAAGATTGGAATTCTGTATGATAGTATTGAGATTGGTGAAGTTATGACAAAAGGAATTTTATCATCGGAACAGCGCATACGATTAGTTAATTCACTTCAACGGTTTGGGTTTGAGTTGCTGGAAGAATGGGAGAACGATCTCTTAGAGAAATTGAAAAATGCCATTTTAGATTTGGAGCAATATTCAAATGAAGAATTAAAAACGAGTTATTCAGATTACATCAGTCTGAAGGTTAATGATAACTTCAGTTCTCTTAATTCGCTTTTCTGTGAAATAGAAGGCATTACTATTGAAAAATATATTATAAAGCATAAAATTGAGCTCGTAAAAAATTTACTTGTAAGCGATTACCACTCTCTTAATGAAATAGCTAGTAAAATGCACTATAGCAATTTGTCACGACTAAAAAATCAATTTGAAAACAATACAGGACTGACTCCATTAAGATTCAGGCAGCTTAGGCAAGCAAAAGGCAGAAATCCAGAGAATAATTAAAAGATGGACGAAAATCATTTGAAAATTAATTAAGCTTATCATAAATCAACTTTAATGAAAACGAAGATTAAGTACATGTGTTTAATATTCATGTTATTCATGAGTTTTTATACAGGTTTGGAAGGGTTACATGCTCAGGGAGTGACTGTGAGTTTCCAGGTTTTTTATGATGAATTAAATCCATACGGAACTTGGGTTGATAACCCGGATTATGGATACGTCTGGGTACCGGATGCTGGTCCAGGATTCACTCCATATGCTACTAACGGGTATTGGGTATTAACAGATGACGGATGGACCTGGGTATCAAATTATTCCTGGGGGTGGGCACCTTTTCACTACGGCCGGTGGTACACTGATGCCAATTATGGACCCATATGGGTGCCGGATAACGAGTGGGGACCCGGATGGGTTACCTGGAGAAGATCAAGAGGTTATTACGGATGGGCACCCATTGGGCCCGGAGTAAACCTCAGTGTAGCATATGGGAACAACTATATTATCCCAAACAACCAGTGGACGTTTGTCAGAAACAGGGATTTTGGCAGAGAAAATATGCATAATTATTATGTCAACACGAATAACAATATTACCATAATAAACAACTCAACAGTGATCAATAATACCCGCATTGACAGGACACGTAATGTTACGTATAATTCCGGTCCGGACAGGGTTGAAGTTGAAAAGCGAATTGGGAAACCCATTAAAACGGTTACAGTCAGGGAAAATGACAAACCCGGGGAGAAGGTGAGTAACGATCAGCTTCATATTTACAGGCCTAATATACAAAAAAACACAGTTAGCGGGACAAAACCTGTTCCTCCCAGAGTAGAGAGTTTGAGTAATGTAAAGACGCCGGCACAAAGAAGAGCGGAAGGTACGGCTAATAAATCAAATCAACCGGGTAATCAGAAGCAATCACAAGGAAAGGGTCAACCTGCAAAACAGAAGCAAACGCAACCACAAGGGAAGGTTCAATCAGCCAAACAGAATCCATCACAGCCACAACGTGCTGTTCAACCGGCAAAGCAAAATCCATCACAGCCACAACGTGCTGTTCAACCGGCAAAGCAAAATCCAATACAGCCACAACGTGCCGTTCAGCCAGCAAAGCAAAATCCACCTCAACCACAACGTGCTGTTCAGCCAGCAAAGCAGAATCCACCTCAACCACAACGTGCTGTTCAACCTTCAAAGCAAAATCCATCACAACCACAACGTGCCGTTCAACCTTCAAAGCAAAATCCATCACAACCACAACGAGCCGTTCAACCTGCAAAGCAGAATCCATCACAACCACAACGAGCCGTTCAACCTGTAAAGCAAAGTCCTTCACAATCGCAACCAGTTAAAACTTCCCGGAACGTAGGTAAGGAAAAACAGACAAAACAGGCTGAGCCACCCGGAAAAGTTGAAAAGGAAGAACAGCAGCAAACCATTGAACCACACAAATAGGTTAAGAAGTAATCGCATATTCAGAAAATAATTTATCAAAACAACCGATCATTATGAAAGCAAGCAGCATGAAGAAAGTATTAATTGCGTTGGATTATGATCCAACCGCACAAAAGGTTGCTGAAGGCGGATTTTCACTGGCAAAAGCTATGGGCGCTGAAATAGTATTACTTCATATAATAACAGAGCCGGTTTATTATTCGTCAACAGAATATTCACCCATTTTGGGATTCACTGAATACCATGGAAATGGCACATTGCAATTAGATAGCGTTGAGGGGTTGCAGAAGGCTTCTCAGCATTTTCTGGATAAGACAAAGCATCATCTTGGAGATAATAGCATTAAGACCCTGATTAAAGAAGGAGATATTGCAGAATCAATATTGAAAGCAGCAAAAGACCTGCATGCTGATATTATTGTTATGGGATCCCACAGCCGGAAATGGCTGGAGAAAATCGTACTTGGAAGTGTTGCAGAAAAGACGTTAGATCATACAACTATTCCGTTATTTTTCATTCCAACAAAAAAGCATCATTAATTTAATTCACAGCAATGAATGGGAATAAAATATTATTTATGGTATTGAATACACTTTTGGCGAATGAGCTCACTGCTGTAAACCAGAACATGATACATTCTGATATGTGCGAAAACTGGAGAACAATAACAGAAAAAGCAATTCAGGAAACAAGAAAAAAATGGCGAAACTAGAATATATTGAAGTAGAGCCCAATGTGAGGCTCCATATTACTGACTTTGGCGAAGGCAGACCCATTGTATTAATCCCGGGATGGCCATTTGATGATGAAATGTATGAATATCAATACAAAGAGCTGACAGATAATAATTTCCGGGTAATTGGCATAACGCTGAGGGGATTTGGAAAATCAGACAAGCCTTACGGATCGTATGGGTATGATGTACATGCCTCAGATATTAAAAACATCTTGTGTAAACTGGAGATTGAGAATGCGATTTTAGGCGGTTTTTCGATGGGCGGAGCCATTGCCATCCGTTATGTGACCCTGGATAACGGCGCCCATGTTTCAAAGCTGGCTTTATTCGGAGCAGCGGCTCCCCTCTGGACACAAAGAATTGATTTTCCGTATAATTTGCCAACAAGCACGGTTGATGAGTTAATAGCCTTGAATTACAGGGACCGGCCGCAACTTTTATCTAATTTCGCAAAGATATTCTCTTCTACTGAAGGTACATTAAATGAAGGAATCAAAAGTTGGCTGAACAGGATTTGTTTAAGTGCGTCTTCTTATGCAACCGCTCAGTGTTTAATTGAATTGCGTGATACGGACCTGAGAGGTGATCTTGGGAAAATTGCGATTCCAACAATGATTTTGCACGGGAAAAAGGATAAAATATGTTCCTTTGCCCTCGCTGAACAGATGCAGACCGGGATTCTGAATTCACATGTCATTTCTTTCGAGAATAGTGGCCATAGTTTGTTCCTGGAGGAAAGGCAAAAGTTTAATTCAGCATTGATTGAATTTGCGAAGATATAATTCATATCTTTCCGAAGATTTGGATTTACGGATAAATGGAGCCTTATGACACAGGACTCTTCCCAATTTTGGAGCATCCCTCTTTCTGAAATATTTAATAAGCTTCATGCAGCCCGGGGAGGGTTAACGACCAGAGATGCTGAAAAGAGGCTTGCAATCTATGGGGTAAACCGGCTGAAGCCAAAAAAAAGATCAGATGCCTTCACGCTTCTGGTCGCTCAGTTTAAGAGTCCGATCATACTCATTCTCTTATTTGCGACAGGCTTATCGTTGTTTTTACACAACGTAGTTGATGCTTCCATTATTCTTGCGATTGTGGTGATAAGCGGGCTTCTTGGTTTCTGGCAGGAACGGAGTGCGACGAATGCGGTAGCTAAATTACTCGCCATCGTGCAAATTAAAGCGGCAGTACTTCGCGATGGGAATGAAAAGGAAATACCTGTTGAGGAGATCGTTCCGGGAGACATCGTTATTCTGAATGCCGGAGACATAGTGCCAGGGGACTGCCTGCTGGTTGAGTCGAAGGATGCATTTGCTGATGAAGCCATGTTGACGGGTGAAACCTATCCGGTAGAAAAGGAGGTAAGCCTGCTGGCGTCCGATACAGCTCTTGCCCAGCGAACCAACACAGTATGGATGGGCACTCATATCGTAAGCGGGAATGTAAAGGCGCTTGTTGTGAGGACCGGCAAAGAGACCGAATTTGGGAAGGTTTCGGAGAGGCTGACTCTGAAAGCGCCGGAAACCGATTTTGAACATGGGATAAGGAGATTCGGATATTTTCTGGGAGAAGTCACCCTGATTTTAGTGGTCATCATTTTTGCCATCAACGTTTATCTTCAGCGGCCTGTTCTGGACTCATTTCTTTTTTCACTTGCCCTTGCCGTTGGGCTTACACCCCAGTTGTTACCGGCAATTATCAGCATCAATCTTGCCCATGGCGCCAAAAAGATGGCAAAGAAAAAGGTTATTGTGAAGCGACTTGCCTCTATTGAGAATTTTGGGAGCATGAATATCATATGTTGTGATAAAACCGGCACCCTTACCGAAGGGACCGTAAAGGTAGATTCAGCCCTTGATGTGAATGGGGTTAAGAGTGAAAAGGTATTTCTGTATGCTTATTTAAATGCTCAGTATGAAACAGGGTTTTCTAACCCTATTGATGAGGCCATCATAAAGCACAAGAAGATTGATGTGACGGGGTATGTAAAAAAAGATGAAATTCCGTATGATTTTCTCAGAAAACGCCTGAGTATAGCAGTTACTAGGGATTCCGGACATTGGATGGTAACAAAAGGTGCACTTACTAATGTTCTGGAAGTATGTTCAAAAGCAGAGATCAGTGAAGGGAATACGGTAGCAATCAGTTCCTTACGGAAAAAGATTCAGAAGCATTTTGAAGTATTCAGCGATCAGGGTTTTCGTACCCTGGGTGTTGCTTATAAAACACTGGCACCGGGATCGCTTATAAGTAAAAACGATGAGAAGGATATGACGTTCATCGGATTTCTCACTCTTTTTGATCCGCCAAAAGCAAATATTGCAGACACCATTGCAGGCCTGAAGAAACTGGGGATTTCGCTAAAAATCATTACCGGTGATAACCGGTTGGTTGCAGCCAGCATGAGTAAGAAAATGGAGTTGTCGGATACGAAAATCCTCACGGGTGCTGACCTGCGAAAGATCAGTGACGGTGCACTTCTCAGACGTGTCGGAGGGACAGATGTTTTTGCCGAAACAGAGCCTAATCAAAAAGAACGGATCATACTAGCCATGCGGAAGGCCGGTAATGTAGTCGGATACATGGGGGACGGCATCAATGATGCTTCGGCCCTGCATGCGGCTGACGTCGGGATATCAGTAGATTCGGCTGCGGATGTTGCCAAGGATGCTGCAGATATCGTGTTACTCGATAAGGACCTGGGTGTTCTTATCGAAGGTGTTCGTGAAGGGAGGATGACCTTTGCCAATACGTTGAAGTATGTTTTTATGGCCACCAGCGCTAATTTCGGGAATATGTTCAGTATGGCGGGAGTATCGCTGTTTATTCCATTTCTGCCGTTGTTACCGAAACAGATCTTACTCACTAATCTGCTGACTGACTTTCCCGAAATGACGATAGCCACAGACAGTGTTGATGAAGAAATGGTTAATCATCCCAGGCGCTGGGATATCAAGGCCATCCGGAAATTTATGATCACCTTTGGGTTGGTCAGTTCTGTATTTGATTACCTGACATTTGGACTGCTATTACTGGTGCTTCGTGCCAACGAGACCCAGTTCAGGACCGGGTGGTTCGTGGAATCCGTCATCTCTGCTTCTCTTATCGTACTGGTTATTCGAAGCAGGAAGGCTTTTTTCCGCAGCAAACCGGGGAAATATCTTTTAATAGCGACAATTTTGATTGTTATTATTACGATTATTTTGCCGTTTACCCCGCTGGGAGCAATTTTTGGATTCAGTTCTCTCAGTTTGGCGACCTGTTTCTATTTGTTTCTTATCATACTGGGTTATATTGTTGCCGCGGAGATAACTAAAACCTTTTTCTATAAAAGGGTTAAATTTTAGCCAATTCAGCCGGGTTCAGGCCATTCTGATTCAGGATACCCGGATACAAAGACAATGCTGATGTTGAGATGTGTGAAAGGTGTAACACTATTCAATAATTATGTAACAGTCCGGGGCATAAACGGTCGGACCTTTGTATATAGAAAATTCAATTACCATTCTACCAAATTTTACCTTATGCCATGGATCGTTTAGAACTTGAGAAATCAAAAGCTTATATTTCAGTAGAGATCATAGAGTATGTTCCCAACTCAGTCGTCAATAAAACGATATTGAGGAAATCGACAGGGAATATCAGTGTTATGTCGTTTGACAGCGGGGAAGGGTTAACAGAAAAGATCACCCCATTCGACACCTTTGCTCAAATCATCGAAGGGAAAGCTGAGCTTGTCATTGACGGAGATTCCATATTACTTGAGACAGGACAGTCCATCATAATCCCTGCCCATAAACCTAACCTGATCAGGGCCAACGGACGCTTTAAAATGATTATGACGGTGATAAAAAGCGGATACGAATAAAGCATTTTCCTGCCGGGGAAAGTGTGAATTATGTAACTTTTTTTAAGAAAAGTATAAAAAGTTTGGAGCGGGTGCATTGTAATTTTATGTTATTGTTAAGGTGTAAGTTACAATGAAAGTCTTATTAATATACCCGCTATATCCGGATTCGTTCTGGAGTTTCAGGTATGCTTTGCGTTTTATATCGAAAAAAGCTGCCGTCC
>JAPLDE010000071.1:16193-47858 GCA_026391855.1 Bacteroidota bacterium
TTCAGCCATGCTGCCTTCATCCTGGGAAAAGAAGCTGGTAGATATGAATGTTACAAAATTGAAAACCAGTGACATACAATGGGCGGATCTGGTTTTTATCAGCGCCATGTATATCCAGAAAGAGTCGGTTGAATTTGTTGTTGGAGAATGTGTGAAGCTGGGTGTTAAAACTGTAGCGGGCGGACCCTTGTTTACGCAGGAATACCAAAGCTTTCCACAGATTGATCATTTCATTCTGAATGAAGCAGAAATAACCCTGCCCTTTTTTCTGAACGACCTGGAAAGCGGACATCATCCCCACCGGGTATACAAAACGGATGAATATGCCGATATAACCTTAACCCCAGTACCCGACTATCAGTTGTTGTCGAGGAAAGACTATGCCTTTATGAATGTTCAGGTTACCCGGGGTTGCCCGTATTCCTGTGATTTTTGCGAAATTACCTCCCTTCTGGGGCACAAGGTAAGAATGAAAACCACCGGGCAGGTGTTGAATGAGTTGGATGCATTATACAGGCTTAAATGGCGGGGGAATGTACTTGTGGTGGATGATAATTTTATCGGGAACAAACAGGAGATAAAAGAAAATTTACTTCCTGCCATGAAAGAATGGATGCAGGTCCATAAGCACCCTTTTGTTTTCAATACAGAGACATCCATTAATCTGGCCGATGATGAAAAGCTCATGTTGCTTATGGTTGAAGCTGGATTTACCTCTACTTTTATAGGGGTGGAAACACCTGCGGAAAAATCGCTTCAGGATTGCAACAAGGTGCAGAACATAAACAGGGACCTGCTTCAGAGCATAAAAAAGATCCAAAAGGCCGGATTACAGGTATCGGGCGGGTTTATTGTAGGTTTCGACAGTGACACTTCATCGGTTTTTCAGCGGCAGATTGATTTTATCCAGCAGAGCGGGATAGTGTCGGCAATGGTTGGATTACTGAATGCCCCCAAAAACACAAAGCTGTACCGGCGGCTTGAGTCGGAGAAGAGGCTGACCAATACCGCCAGCGGAAACAATACCGATTACTCCATGAACTTTATTCCCAGGATGGATTCCGGGGAGCTTATGGAGGGATACCAAAGGATCATCAGGAATATCTATTCAACAAAGCCCTATTATCAGCGGGTCAGACAGTTTTTACTGAATTACAAACCCTTCACGGGCAGGTCAAGGAAAATAAATTTCACCTACCTGATGGGTTTTGTCAAATCGATCATCATTATCGGGATTGTGAACAAGGGCCGGGCCGAGTACTGGAAATTTCTGGTCTGGACCCTATTCAGGCGGCCGGGCCTGATCATAGATGCATTAACTTTTGTGGTGTACGGTTATCACTACAGGACCATTTACGGTTTAAGGAGCAAGCATTCTTACTGACAATGATCGCAGCCCTTAACCCGGGGCCGGAAATCTGAACGATTACCTGATCCAATTCTGATCAGCAATCTCGCATTATAGATTATTGATTATCAGGTCTTTCTGATTTTTGTATTTTTTCAAGTTAATACTTCAGAGAACTTGATTAAATTTATGAAATAATTGAAATACCTAATCAGTGTTTTATACAAAAAGGGATGAGGAAAAAGCAAGGAGCACAGCCAGCTCCAATAAAAGAGATATTGCATGGGGTTAAACACTACGAAGCCCTTTTCAAATACAGCCTTGATGCGATATTATTTACCTCTCCGGATGGTCGCATTTTTGATGCCAATCCCAAGGCATGTGAATTGCTGGGGATGACCAGGCAGGAGATTTGTGAGACAGGGCGCAAAGGGATTATTGATACTAACGATCCCAGGTTGGCTGCAGCATTGGAAGAACGGGAACGGAACGGTTTTTTTTACGGAGAGCTTACTCTTATCAGAAAGGACGGAACAAGGTTCCCGGTTGAACTGACATCTGCCATTTTTATGGATGAAAGCGGGATAAAGGCGACCAGCATGGTGTTCCGCGATATTACAGACCGTAAGAAAGCTGAATTTGACATACTTACGAGCCAGGCTCACTTAAAATCCATCATTGAATCTACAGGTACGGGGATTTTATCTGTAGACAATGAAGGACATATAACCCATGCTAACCAGACATTTATCAGGATGTTGCGAATCCCGGAGGATATTATAAAGTCGGGGGAAGATGCCAACCTGCTAAATTATGTAACCGACCAGGTTGAACAACCCCGGGAGTTTTTATCCAAGATAAATAAATTATATCAATCGGCCGAGTCAGATACGGATATTGTCCGTTTTCGTGATGGAAGGGTCTTTGAACGTTTCTCACACCCCCAGATAGTAGGGGAAGAAATTATCGGCAGGACCTGGGGATTTCTGGATATAACCGAAAACATAGAGGCAGAAAAGTCGTTACACGAGGTCAACGATTATCTTGAAAGCCTTCTTAATTATGCCAATGCACCAATCATTGTATGGGATCCGCATTTCCATATCACTCGTTTTAATCATGCATTTGAATCCTTAACAGGTCTTAAAGAGGCAGATGTTATCGGGCAATCGATAGACATATTATTTCCGGAAGCACAGAAAGAGAATTCAATGGCACTGATCAGAAAGACATCAAGCGGGGAGCGTTGGGAAACGGTAGAAATTATAATTCAGCATATCGATGGCGCAGAGCACACAGTATTATGGAATTCGGCCACGCTGTTCTCGATTGACGATAAGACACCGGTTGCCACTATTGCCCAGGGCCAGGAAATCACTAAACGGAAAAAGGCAGAAGAGGAAATCAGGCTAAAAAACGAAGAACTCCGTAAAATCAATGCTGAAAAAGATAAGTTTTTTTCCATCCTGGCCCATGACCTGCGAAGTCCTTTCCATGCATTGCTGGGCTTTACCCAACTACTCGATGAAGAACTTACCAACCTTTCGCCTGACAAGGTAAACAGGATTGTTGGGGGGATGAGGAAATCGGTTACCAACCTTTTCAGACTTATTGAAAATTTACTGGAATGGTCGCGGGTACAGCAGGGGGCGGTCCCATACAACCCTCAGACTATCAGATTAAAACCATTGGTTGAAGAAGTAACTGAGATGGTAAAAGTGTCAGCCATTAGGAAGGACATCACCGTATCTGTCAGTGTTCAGGAAGATGTTATGATAATTGCCGATGCATATATGTTTTCAGCGATTCTGCGGAATATTTTATTCAATGCAGTGAAATTCACCGCTGAGGGCGGGAAAGTTAACATCAGTACAAGAACGGATGAGGATAACAAGGTGAAGATATCCATTTCCGATACAGGGATTGGGATGTCGCCGATAATGATCAGTAACCTTTTCAGGCTCGACAAGACATCGGGCCGTAAAGGAACAGCAGGGGAACCGAGTACAGGTCTTGGACTGATCATCAGCAAGGATTTTGTTGAAAAGCATGGAGGACTGATAATCGTTCAGAGCGAAGAGGGAAAAGGGAGTATTTTCACTATAGTATTGCCTAATTAATAACTATCAGATTATGAGTTGTTTAAAACAAGTTGTTGACTGTGATTTTGAAATACTTTTAAACCGGAGTATATTATGAGCGCACCCCATTCTGAAGTTGATCTGGGTTTTACAGCGAGGAAGCATTCTGCAGGAACCCATATGTGTTTGATTTTTCAGGACGAAAAGGAACGCCGGAAAATTATATCTAAATTTCTTGAAAAAGGACTGCTGGAACATGAGAAGGTGGCCTACTTTGCGGATGTGATGACCAGGGAGGAGGTGATAAAATGGCTTCAGGGATGCGAAATCGATATAACAGAAGCCATAACGGCATCTGATCTGGAAATACAGGATTCTATAACAGCTTATTGTTCCGGCGGAAAATTTGTTCCTGCTGTGATGCTGGAAAGGCTGAAAACCTTTTACAATGACTTCGTTGCGAATGGATATAAACACGGACGTGTAAGCGGGGAAATGAGCTGGGCTTTGAAAGGGATACCCGGATCTGAGCGGTTAATGGAATACGAAGCCTGGGTGAATGAGGTTTTTAAAACCCATCCTATAACGGCAATCTGCCAGTACGATGCTAACAAATTCAGCGGGACGGTGATCATGGATGTCCTGAGAGTTCATCCGATGATGATTGTAAGGGGTCAGATTGTTCATAATCCCTATTACATGACCACTGAGATGTTTTTGAAAGAGTTTTCAACCAGGGACTAAATGTAACATTACAGTGATAAACGAAGAGAAGAATTGGATAAAGGTTTCCAGTGAACTGATTACTTCTGCCAGCATACTTGAGGTATTACCAACTATGCAGCAGAAAGTCGATTTTGTCGACAGGGCGATGAAAACCATACTGGGATTAGACCAATCCGGGTTCTGCATAATTGGATACACCTCGTCTTCCCCGGTCGATGTTACCTGCCCTGGTTGCAGATTAAAATATGAAACCATTGGTTATCAACTATTTGACTGCCAGTTACAATACTGTGATAATTACCGTGTAATTCCAATACAATCAGTTAATTCTTTTTTTGGTTATTTTCTGTTGTTTGGAGATTCCATTGAAGCATCCATCCCGTTTGAACATCTTTTTGAAAATTTCCTGACCATTCTTTCCATTTCCATTGATAATCTGGTAAAGAAGCAAGATTTAGAGAGGTTGAATAAGACACTAGAGAAAAGCGAGAAGAAATATCATGAATTATTTGCTTCGATGGAAGAAGGGTTTGCCCTTCATGAGATCATCTGTGATGAAACGGGAACACCGACAGATTATCGTTTTTTGGAGATCAATCCGGCATTCGAACGAATGACAGGACTTAAGGCCGAATCCATTATTGGGAAGCGTGTGCTGGAAGTATTGCCTGAGACGGAGAAGCACTGGATCGAAAACTACGGACAGGTTGCACTGACCGGAAATTCGATGACGCTTGAGAATTACTCACAGGAGCTTAACCGTTATTACAGGGTCATTGCATACAGTCATCAATATGGTCAGTTTGCCTCAGTTATTGAGGACATTACTGAACGCAAACAGGCAGAAGAGGAAAGAAAAGTTAAAAACGAGGAGCTACTCCGGCTGAACGCCGAAAAAGATAAATTTTTCTCCATAATCGCCCATGACCTGCGTAGCCCTTTCAGCTCATTTCTGGGCTTTACCAAAATAATGGCCGAAGAGCTGCCTACCCTCACACTGGATCAGATCCAGCATATTGCAATAAACATGAGAAAATCGGCAACCAGCCTCTACAACCTGCTCGACAACCTCCTGGAATGGTCGCGGCTGCAAAGGGGAGTCACTCAATTCCGGCCTGAATCCTTTGATCTGATGACGGCAGTTATTGAATGCATCGAAGCTCTAAGGGAACATTCCGACAAAAAGGACATCAGTATCTTTTGTAACATTCCTCACGACTGTCAGGTTTTTGGCGATGTACATATGATCCAGACGATTATCCGAAACCTGGTCTCAAACGCCGTAAAATATACCGGTAAAGGAGGGCAGGTTGAAATTTCAGCCGATACAACGGATGAAGGAATCCTTGAGTTTGCAGTAAAAGACAAAGGTATTGGTCTAAATCCCGAAATGACAGGCCGTTTGTTCCGGCTGGACCAAAACATCAATCGCCCGGGCACCGAAGGAGAGCCCAGTACCGGACTAGGCCTGATCATCTGCAAGGAGTTTGTAGAATTGCACGGAGGGAAGATCAGGGTTGAAAGCACGGAGGGAAAGGGATGTAATTTTTTTGTAGCTATCCCCGGCATGCAACAATATTAATAGTAAGGTATTAAAACACAAATAAATGGGAAAGATGATGGATATTAATATCCTGATTGCCGACAATGATCCAGATGTACTTGGTTTAGCAGAACAGTTGCTGAACAAGGAACAATATACTGTCAGAACAGCTACCACAGGAAAAGAGTGCATGCAAGCAATTTACAGGGAGAAACCTGATCTCCTGTTACTGGATATATTACTTCCGGATACCACAGGTACAGCGATCTGTCAGAAAATCAAGAACGATCCTGATATATCGTCCATTTACATCATTCTGCTCTCTGGAATTAACATACAGGCTGATCAAATTGCAGAAGGGCTGAATACCGGGGCAGAAGGGTATTTGATAAAACCGGTTAACAACCTGGAGTTCACAGCAAGGGTAAAGGCCGCACAACGAGCTATTATTGCTGAGCGGACCTTACGTGAAAGTGAAGAACGGTATAGAAAGCTGGTGGAGCAATCACCCGATACCATAGTAATTCATTGTGAGGATAAAATTGTGTACATTAATCCGGCAGGATTGTCACTTTTAGGTTATAAAGGAGAAGAAGAGATCATCGGAAAGTCTGCCATTGATTTTGTTTACCCTGACGACAGGGCCAGGGTAGGGCGTCGTATCAGGGAAGCATTGTCACAGGACCAACCCGCTCCAATAATGGAAGAAAGGTTTATCCGTTCTGATGGAAGTGTGATCCAGGTTGCAGTTAAAGGTGTTCCCTTAACATACCATGAGAAGCCGGCCATGCAGGTAATCATCCGGGATATTACAGACCGGAAAAGATCAGAAGAAGTGCTTAGGGAGAGTGAAGAACGATTCCGTGTCCTTTTTGACGAAGCGCCACTGGGATACCACTCACTCGACGCTGACGGGCATTTAATCGATGTAAACCAGGCATGGCTGGACGTCCTCGGGTATTCTCATCAGGAAGTAATCGGCCAATGGTTCGGGAATTTTCTGACACTGGCTTACCGGGAATCCTTTCAAAAAAGGTTTCAACTTTTTAAGAGATTGGGGCAAATTCACTCCGAATTCGAAATGATCAGTAAATCAGGACAGGTATTGTTCATTTCTTTCGATGGGAAAGTCGGGACGGATGTAATGGGTAATTTCAAGCAAACACACTGTATATTAAAGGATATAACGAAGGAACGACAAGCCGAACAGATGGTCAGAAAGCTTTCCCTGGGGATAGAACAGAGCCCGGCAGCCATCGTTATTACCGATCATCAGGGGCACATTGAGTATGTGAACCCGAAATTCACAGAAATAACAGGATATTTGCTTGAAAATGTAAAAGGAAAGACGGCCAGGATACTGAAGCCAGGTAAAACCACAGAGGAGATGCACCAAAAATTGTGGGACAACATTCAGTCGGGCCATACCTGGAAGGGGGAATACCTGAGCAAACGCATGAATGGGGAGATGTACTGGGAGTCTGTTACCGTTTCACCAATTACAGATCAGGAAGGCAACAATTCTAACTTTATTATCCTTGTTGAAGATATTTCCGAAAATAAAAAGATGATCGAGGAACTTATTATTGCCAAGGAGAAGGCGGAGCAGAGCGACAGGCTCAAGTCCACTTTTCTTGCCAATATGTCGCATGAGATCAGGACCCCTATGAACGCCATAATTGGTTTTTCCGGGATGCTGAGTGAACCGGGTTTCACCGAAGAAGCCCGCAACCGATTCACTTCCATCATTCAATCACGGTCGAATGAGCTGATGCATATTATAAATGACCTGCTGGAGATTTCCAGGATCGAGTCCGGAAATGCTTCGGTAAAAAAAACGACTATTTCTCTTAACTCAATGCTGGACGAGCTGGAAGTGGTATTTGCGCAGAAGGCAGCAAGAACGAAAAAACCTGTCCTTGCCCTTTATGTTGAAAAAAACCTTTCAGATGAACAATCATTGGTTTTTACCGATGATTACTTACTTAACCAGGTGTTTAACAACCTGATCGATAATGCTATCAAATATACGGAATCGGGTTCAGTTCGCTTTGGATATCATACGCCGGCGGAAGGGATGATCACCTGTTTCGTGACAGATACAGGGATAGGGATATTGAAGGAAAATTTCCAGGTTATCTTCGAACATTTCAGACAGGCAGACATACCGGATCCTCATAAATACGGAGGAACAGGACTTGGTCTCTCAATATGCAGAGGATCTGTCGCCCTGCTGGGAGGAGAGATCTGGGTTGAATCGGAACCCGGCATAGGAAGTACTTTCTTTTTCAGGATCCCTTTTGAAAAAGAGGCGATAAATTCCGGACCAGGCTACAAACCTCTGCAGGAACCAACCCGGGACGATTGCAACTGGTCCGGTAAGAAAATCCTGCTGGTTGAGGATGATCAAACCAATATGGAATTTCTGCAGGTCATCCTTGCGCCAACCGGTGCAGAGCTGGTCACAGTAATTAACAGCAGCCAGTTGAGGGCGATGTACAACAGGCTTGATTTCCTGGATATGATCCTGATGGATATCCGGCTACCGGATGCCATAGGGTGGGACCTGGTGAAAGAGATCAAGACCATCCGGCCCGGGTTGCCGGTAATTGCCCAAACAGCGTATGCTATGTCGTCCGACCGGTTAAAAAGCGAAGAAGCCGGTTGCGACGGGTATATATCCAAACCCATCAATAAGACCACGCTATTAGGCTTGATCTCTAAGTATATCTAACTTTGTTTCAATAGAGAAAAATGAGAAAAAACATTAATATTCTTCACCTTGAGGATAGTCCTGCAGATTCTTATTTAGTAAAGGAAGCCATAAAAAAAGGGGAATTTGACTTCGAGTACTTTGCCGTTGATAATGAGAAGGATTTTCATTCTACACTTGAACAGCAAAACATCGACATCGTTCTTTCTGATTATAATCTGCCAAACTACAGCGGGTCAGTGGCATTAAAACTGATACTGTCGAAATATCCCCAGATACCCCTGGTTTTTGTCAGCGGAACGATGGGAGAACATGCTGCAATTGAATCGTTACTGAATGGTGCCACTGACTATGTGCTGAAAGATAAGCTGGAAAGGCTCGTACCTGCTATAAACAGGGCGATCCGGGAAGCAAAGCTTAAACAGGAGTACCAGGAGGCTGTTGAGTCGGTCAGGCAACGGGAAGAGCTTTACCGCATTTTAGTTGAAGGGATGAATGAGGGATTAATGAGGGTAGATAATGATGATATCATCCTTTTTGTTAACCGGCAGATCTGTGAAATTACGGGATATTCAGCTGAAGAGATGGTGGGAAAAGTCGGGAATGAGCTGTTATACAGGGAAGAGAACCGCTCGGTCATAAAACAACAGAACCTTTCCAGGTTACAAGGTGCAAAAGACAGGTATGAAATACAACTGCTCAGAAAAGACAATACTGATATCTGGGTGAGGATAAGCGGGTCACCTGTATATGATAAAAAAGGTTATGTTGTAGGGTCCATCGGGGTAATCGAAAATATCAATGAACGGAAAATGGCCGAAGAAGCCTTGCGTGAAAGCCAGCAGCTCTTCCAGACCCTGGCCCAGATTTCACCTGTCGGCATCTTCAGAACATTATCTGACGGATATACCACTTATGTTAACCCGAAATGGTCGGAGTTGTCCGGCTTAACTTTTAACGAAGCCCTGGGCGATGGTTGGCTGAAAGCAGTCCATCCGGCTGACAGAGAAATACTCACCCGTAACTGGTATGCTGATATCAACTCGGAAAAAACATCAAATGCTGAGTACCGTTTCCTGAAACCGGACGGAAGCATTGTATGGGTGATTGGTAATGCCGTTCCGGAATGGGATCAGGATGAAATCATAGGGTATGTTGGTACCATTACTGATATTACCGAACGTAAACTTATTGAGGAAGCCCTTCATGACAGTGAAGAAAGGTTTAAGGCATTGTATGACGACGCTGTTGTGGGATTGTACCGGACCACTTATAATGGAAAGATCCTTCTGGCAAACAAAGCCCTGATAAAGATGCTAGGATACTCCTCGTTTGAGGACCTTTCGATAAAGGAAGTGGAAAGGGATGGGTTTGGGCCAACCTATTCACGGCAGATGTTCATCGATAAAATAGAGAAGGATGGAGAGATCAGGGACCTTGAAGCAAAATGGATCTGTCATGACGGGAGAGAAATTTTTATACGCGAAAGTGCAAGGGCTATTCATGACATCAGCGGTAAAACCGTTTATTATGACGGAACCTTAGAGGACATCACAGATCGTAAAAAAATTGAACAGGACCTGATACTTGCCAAAGAAAAAGCTGAAGCCAGCGACAGGCTGAAAACGGCATTTATGAATAACATTTCCCATGAAGTGCGTACGCCGTTGAACGGTATCCTGGGATTTAGTGAATTGCTTGCCCAACAGGATGTTACTTACGAACAAAAAAAACATTTTCAGTCCCTGATACATTTAAGCAGCATGCGATTGCTGAATACCATTAACAGTTATATGGATATTTCTCTGATCGCAAGCGGGAATATGGTCATTTACCGGAAAAACACTGAACTACATCCTCTGCTTCATAAACTACATGAAAGATTTATTCCGGCCTGTGCCGATAAAAACATAAGCCTTTCTTTACGAATACCGGACCGGGGAAAGGATTTAACCATCAATACGGATGGAGAACTATTGAAGAAGGTATTAACTCATTTACTCGATAATGCCCTGAAATTTACAACCGAGGGAGAAGTGATTTTTGGGTATACCGTAAAGACCGGATATCTTGAGTTCTTTGTGGAGGATCCGGGAAGCGGTATCAGTAAAGAAGCCTTGTCACGGATCTTTGACACCTTTGTACAGGAGGATGTCTCCATTACCCGGGGATATGAGGGTAGCGGACTGGGATTATCAATTTCAAAAGGGATTGTCCATTTACTCGGAGGTGAGATAAGTGTGGAGTCAGAAAAAGGATATGGTTCTGTTTTCAGATTTACCATTCCTCACCAGGAATCATCCATAGCAGGACAGGAGATTGCCGAACTCCGGCCAGTGGCAGTGCCCGATGAGCGACCTGTCATACTGATTGCCGAAGATGATGATTCAAATTTGCTATTTATGGAGCTGATTCTTCAAAACAGAGATGTCTCCTTGCTTTATGCTACAAACGGAATAGAGGCTGTTGAACAATGCCGGTCTCACCCGGAAATATCGCTGGTTTTAATGGACGTAAAAATGCCGGTGATGGATGGGCTGGAAGCAACGCAGAAAATAAAATCCTTCAGGAAGGACTTGATGATCATCGCAGTTACGGCTTATGCCATGAGCGGAGATGAAAAAAAACTTCTAGATGCGGGATGTGACGATTATCTGGCTAAACCGTTGAAGAAAGAGATATTGCTGGGGAAACTGAAGCATTATGGATTGATCTCATAAATTCTCTCAGCCGTAAATACCCGTCAACAATTGATAAATGCCAAAGATGGCAAGAGCTATGACAGAGAAACCTAAGGAGATACGGGTCACACGGGGACCCAGTGACCTGGCTGAAGCAAAAAGAGCCACCATCCCAATGGAATAAATGATCATCGAACCGTAGAAGCTGGTCAGCAGTAAGGTGCCGTTTACAGGGCTTTCGGTCCAGGCCTTTAACAGCAGCGGACCCATTACCAGGCTCCATCCCAGGAAGGGAGCCGGATTGAAAAAATTAACCATGACAGCTTTGAATAGGTTTTGCTGGCCGCTGACAACCGGCATGCGGGTCGCATCGTAGGTCCGCCAGGTTTTAAAAGCAATAAAAGCCAGGTACAAAAGCAGGATTCCCCCGGCACACTGAAGGAACTGTAAAACCCCATGGGGAACTTTTGTCAATACAAAAAGAACGAGTATGATAACAGGAATATCAGTGATCAAAGGGGCAAATACCAGGGGGATGGTCTTACGCCATCCGTTGGTCAGGCTTTGGGAGAGAAGAAATGCCTGGAAAGGCCCCGGCTGCACCACGCAGGCGAAGGCATAACTGATCCCGATGATAAAATAGCTGAACATCAAATAATAAGGTCGGTATTAGAAATCAAAGCTACGGAGAAAGACGGAATATTTCAGTTGAATTTACCGACTACGGACAATCAATATATAGAGGCTGTATAAATTCATTTAGAAACTCTTTATTAACCATAAGCCGAATCATTGATTGATATTGCCCACCGAGTTTGTTTTATGTATTATACGACGGATTTAGTTCAATACAGGCTTCATACTTAGTCGCACAAACTACGTTAAGTTCTAACCTGGAACAAATTTACGTATTATACCCATCGAGAGAAATGCCAATCTTTTCAATCATTTTGTGAGATTGGTTAGTAATTTCGTTGAAATACCAGTTTTCATTTATCTTAATTTTTTTCAAGTCGGTTAGTAACTGGTTCAAGTCGGTTAGTAACTGGATATAATCGTTAACCGAATATATTTTAAGTAATTTCTTTGCTTTTAATTCGATATAAAGATGCTGGTACCATTGGAGAGTGAGGTGGTTGACGAACATCCATCCTCCAAGGGTTTGTTCATTCTGCATGTAGTTATGATCAGCCTCCATAACATTTTTCATCCCATCAAAGAGTAACTCAATTGTCATCCTGGATTTATAGGTTTCAAAGACGTCAACCCCTGGTTTCCGTTTGAAATCAGTTATCAATGCGATAGTTCCGAAAGTATTTCTTTTTTTATGGTAATCCTTCAGGCTATACTGCTCAGGATGTGTTTCAACCCGGTGGAGGTAGTCTTTTTCTTCTTTGAGCTTAAGGGAATCATCCAGAAACAGGAACACTGCCAAGTCTCCATAATTGAATTTCCGGTACCAAATAATCCTTTTTTCGTGTTCAAAATAGGCGTCGTTTTCCTTAAAAGTATTAGAATCAATCAAAGAGTAATCAATGATGGGATTGTCCCGTTTCAAGGGCAGGATAAACCTAAGGCCTTCTTTTTGAAGCAATTCGATATTTATATTTGAATAAAACCCTTTATCAGCTACAATTACAGCATCTTCCAGTTCAGCTTCCATCAAGCAGTTTTTAAAGGCTTTAACCTCCCTTATATTCCCGGGTAGAATGCGGTAATAAACTGGCATTCTGGATTTTGCCGAATAGAGATATATCAAGTTGAACTGAGGATCAAAATTCGTTTGGTTATTGTACCCTTTACGAGAGAGTGTCATCAGGTTTGAGTTAGAGAATACATGGGTAAGATCCATCAACAGATATTTGTCACTGGCTATAAAAGTCTTCATATAGCTTAGCATTTGCCCTTGCTTACCACCAACAGCATTTAAAACCGCAGAGGCTGTTTTGTCATTAAACTTTGGAATACCAAAAAGTTCATACAGGTAACTTTGTGACAAACGGAACGGGATGTTTTTCAAAGGACAGCGATAAATAAACCGACAATAGGCAATAGCCAGCAATTGTTTCCAATGGTCAGGCATGCTCAACTGTAGAGCTCTAATATATTTGATAAACAGCTGAGAAACAAGCAGAGATACACCGTATTCTTTACAAAGAGGCTTTTCAATGACAGATTTCTCAATAGACTTTTCCAACAAACGTTTCCCCGATGGAATCAATCCGCTCTCAGTAACACGACCGAGGAGCTTTCCAGATACCTTTTTAGGCTTCTTTTTGGATTTATCATAAATGGTCTTGTATTCATACAAGTAATAAATTCCCCTGATCAGTCTGAGTTCTGTTCCGGGTTTTCTCTGGTCTAAAGCCCATTGTGGATGATTTGATGTTTTCATAATAATACGTGATTACGTATTACAAAGAAACATCAATTAGCTAATGAAATCAAGCTATTCAGCAAAAAGTTATCAACTAATACGTGTGAATTTCCGGGTTAGAGTTTAACAGATTTTATATTTGAATTCCGATTCAATATCTATGAGCCCCAACCAGTTCATTGATCCGGCGGACTCCGCATTGCCTGGCTTGAATGATCGTTGCACGAAGCCTTATATATTAGCGGCAGTTTTATTTTTTTTGTTCTATAAGTTTCATTACTTGTATATCAAAATTATTTTGGTTTATTGAAGTTAAGTCGTTCAAAGTCTTGAAAAAATTGTCATCCCCACGTCCACATTTTATAAGCGTTATAATTCCTTCAAGCCCTTTTTTACGTTCTACTTCGTCACAAAGTAAACTTGCAATAGTTGATTTTACAGAGATTTCAGCCGGTAAGTTGCTGAATATTTTTGTGTCGTTGTTGAAGATTTCAAGCAAGCTCGTTTTTGTATTAGCCTTTAAATAATTTCTCAATTCTTGCAACAATTCTTTTTGCTCAACCATTTCACCGTTTGCTTTAGTGTAATATGCATTCCCCCAACTATAAGCAATTCCTTCTTCCACCGTTCTGTTTCTTTTAATGTCTCCACGAATTTTAGCCGAATAGTAGTGAAAAATATCGTGAGAAAAATCTTCATTGTTCATAATTGAAAAAATGGTGTTCGCATCAACCCCATAACCATCTCTCGTTTGCCCATTTGCATCCAAATCATATTCATAACCCAATAATTGTAATATTTCCTGATAATTGTTGCACAAATAGAAATTTAATTTCTCAGGTTGAAGCCCTAATTTGGTGGCAATTCTAGTGTTTTTTGCATTGAATAATGTCGCTCTATCAAGATTGATTTTGCTTCTAAAAATATATGTAACATTCCCAACAGTTTTTCTATTCCAAGTATTGGTCAAATATTTTGCAGGGATTGAAAAAGTAATGTTGTTAGCAGTATTTGTCACAACAAGGTTAATAATATTTTTTAAAATTGGCGTTTCAATGTTTTTGTTTCCGATAAATGCAAGAGTAATCCAAAATTGATTTGTTGAAATTTGGTAAATGTTTAATAGTTGCTTTTTGTAAAAGTCCGGAATACTGTCTTGTTTATTTTCTTCAATACCCGAAAATGATTTAAATGTTGAAATGCTTAACTCAGAATTGTCTTTGTTGATTAAATTATCGTCAATTTTTCCACGTTTAATTTGCGAAAATAAACTGTCCAGTGAAGTTAAAATTTTAGTCTTTGTCAAACTGTCCATTTCGTACTTCAAAAGATTTGGTTTGAAAATTGAAGTTTGAGCATTTGTTGTTCCAATTGTCAGCAAATAGAAAATTAAAAATAGAATTTTGTTGCTCATTGTATTGTCTTTAATTTTTTTTATGGTTTTAAAAATTGCCGTTAACGGTCGGCGGTATAAAGCGTAGCGGATCGTGTGGCTGCAAACCTATGCACCGTTGCACTAAATCCCGCCCCGGAAACCGGGACGGGATAGCTTTTTTTTGCTTATTCATAGTATAAACGGTTGTACCAAAAACCTTTGTATTATGAAAATACAATCAAAGCTAGGGAAAAAGTCTTTCACTATTGCGGAACAGGTTTGTCATGAAGTTAACGGATTCCGTAAAATTTATAAAGAGCTTCAGGAAAGGATTACATTATCGGGACATTTTCCGGGTACGTTCAACAATTACGGCCGAAAGATTACTCAGTTGAGCCTTCATTTCGGGAAACTTCCTCAGTTTATCACCGAAAAGGAGGTAAACCGATATCTGGCTTCTCTGGCCAGGAACCGGACTTCGAAGGTATTGTCATGCCTGCCAGACTGTGCAGTACCTGTTCAACGGTTCAGAACCCGACTCGCCCCTGTCGGTAAAAGGAATGCAATGGGCGCTGAGGGAATCGGTCAAAAAGTGTAAGCTGCAAAAGGGGATTAGTCTGCATACGCCGCGTCACAGTTATACCACACACTTGCCCGAGCTGGGAATGGACATCGTTTCCATCAAAGAGTTACCTGGGCACGAGAGGATTGAAACCAAACCGAATATCAACAAACAATCTGTCCGATTCAAATACCGTGATTATCGTGACAACCGACAGAAGCCCGCCAGTTCTTGATTTAATCTCAAAACTCACCAATCCTATCAACACCCATCGATAGTTCATAACATGAACCAGTTATTTCTTTGTCTAAAAACCATTCAAAACCCAGTTAAGGCGGGGCTTACATTCACCTGTTAAAGGTAAAAAACCTTGTTCCACAACATCATTTCAAAGAACGTTCATGTTTCCCCATAGCTTAAACCCACATTCCGGGGCGGGCTTTCGTGCAACAGGGCCTCATGCTGGGTCTCGTCCCCCGACCGCACGAAGCCTTATTTATTAGTACAAAAAGCTTCAGTTTCCTGTTTGGCGAAATGAAAAATGCTATGGAGGCAGATCATACTATAATACGTAACTCTCATCCAGAATAGAGTTTAACCGTCCTTTGCAAAACATAAGGCTGCCTTTTGGATGCATTAGTTGGTGACCTCATGAAATTGCTAATGAGAAGAACAACGATAAAGAGATCCGAAAATGTACCAGAATGTTATTTCAATCCAATATAATTGGTAATATAACGAATTACTGAATTATAATTTTTTTCGTAAACTGTTGGCCATCGGCAGTTATCCTGACAAAATAAATTCCTTTTGCGAAACTTTCCTTTTCAAAGGTCATCGTATTTTCACTGAGAATTTGTTTATTCAGTTCGTTTCCAAGTATGTTGCTGATGGATACTTCAATATTTTTGTATCTTTTATTAATTCTTAGAACAGATGTGGATGTAATCGGGTTGGGATATATGCTAATGCTGTTATCTTCTGTTATATTATCAATCCCTGTTATTTCTGATAATGAACGCTTCCAAACTCCTGCCGTGTTGGTCCCGGCAAAAAGGTATGTCCCATTAACCGTCATACAAAGTATACTTAAATTTGCCAGCCCGGTATTAATGGCTGTCCAGTTAGTCCCGTTATTAGTTGAATGAAATACGCCACCGCCGCTACCGGCATAAATGTTACTTCCATTGATGGCAAAGGAATAAATGTTTAAATTACCCAGACCAGCATTCATAGCTGACCAGCCTGTGCCTTCATTGTTAGATACATAGACACCCCCGAATGTTGCTGCAAAAATATGTGTTCCATTAGAAGCTAAGGCGAAAATATTTGACTGGGGAGCGGTCAGACCTGAATTTACTGCTGTCCAGCTATTACCGTTGTTATTGGATACAAAAACTCCGCCTCCTAGTGTTCCAGCAAAGATCTTAGTGCCTTTAACCAGTAAGCAGGAGATGTCTGTGTTTGTCAAACCTGTGCTTACAGATGTCCAGCTACTCCCATTATTGTTTGATAGATACACCCCTCCAGAAGTGCCGACATAAACATTAGTGCCATTGATTACTAAGGATGATACTCCAAGATCTGTTAAACCGTTGTTGACGGCTGTCCAACTGTTGCCGTTATTGGTTGATATATACACTCCACCTCCGGCTGTTCCGGAATAAAGATTAGTCCCGTCACTGGCAAATGCATAAACATAAGGAGTCGTCATTCCTGCATTGAGGTTTGTCCAGCTGTTTCCGTCGTTAGAGGATAAATACACCCCACCGCCATTGCCAGCAAAAACTTTGCTTCCAAAAGCAGCAAGTGTATTCATTGACCCACTATAAGGACAGCTTGTTGCTTGCCATTGAGCCAAGGAAGTAAAAAATGAAATAAAGGCTAAATGCACGACCAGCATTAGACTTAGAAGATTTTTTAATCTGATTTTTGTAGTTTTTGTTTTCATAATGATAAAAGTTATTGGATTATTGTTACTCGTTACTTAATGAAGACGTAAAACATTAAAAATGGTTGGGTGCGGACAAGTTGGAGATGGAAAAAATTGTTAATCAATACAATAACATAAATTCGGTCAATCTTTAAACAGACACATAATCGTAAATTTCATTAATGTTCTTTATAAAGAGCAAAATGTTTTTATATTTGTGCTTTAGAAAGAATAATTATGGAGAGACTGAAAGTATTATCCCGTCAGAGAATTGAACAGACTGATTTTCAATTCAAAAGATATCTGTATTCAGAGATTGATTGGTCAAACCGTCTGATTGCCATTAAAGGATCGAGAGGGGTTGGTAAAACGACGCTGATACTCCAGTATATCAGGGAACACTTTCATAAAGAGGAAACAGCCTTATATGTGAGCCTTGATGACCTGTATTTTTCAGACAATTCACTGATTGATCTTGCTGATAGTTTTTACAAAACAGGTGGGACGGTACTCTTTATGGACGAAGTTCATAAGTACCCTTCCTGGTCGCAGGAAATAAAGAATATTTATGATGGCTATCCCTTACTCAAAATTGTTTTTACGAGTTTGTCCATTCTTCAGATTAATAAAGGATATGCTGATTTAAGCAGAAGAGTGGTTGCCTATAATCTACAGGGATTATCATTCAGGGAATTTCTTGAAGTAACCGGTGTGATGACCCATTCAAGGATTGCCCTAGAAGATGTTCTTGTTTCACACAAGGATATAGAAAGTGAAGTAAATCAACTGATCAGGCCCCTGCTTCATTTCCAAAAATATCTTCAATACGGATATTATCCCTTCTTTTTGGAAAACATTGGGAGCTATTTCCAAAAATTGATGGCAACCATCATTCTTACGCTTGAAAATGATTTACCATCAGCCCAGGCAATTGATTACTCCAACATTTATAAAATCAGGAGATTGCTTTACCTGATTGCTCATTCCGTTCCATTCAAGCCGAATATTTCAAAATTAAGTGAGCATATTCATACAACCCGGGCAACAGTTATTCAATATCTTGAGCACCTGAAAAATGCACAGATAATTAATTTGTTGAATACCAATTCGACAGGTACAGGATATTTAACCAAACCTGAAAAGATCTATCTGCAGAATACCAACATTATGTATGCGCTTGCTCCGGAAACTGCCAATACCGGCAACGTCAGGGAAACATTTTTCTTCAACCAGCTTGAGAACAGGCATGGGCTTACCTTTCCCAAGGAAGGAGATTTTTTGGTAGATAACACATACACTTTCGAGATTGGAGGGAAAAATAAAACCAGGAAACAAATTGCGGGCCATCCTGATAGTTATATTGCTATGGATGACCTTGAATACGGGTTCGAAAATAAAATCCCTTTGTGGTTGTTTGGATTCTTATATTAAAAATATCTGTTAACTGCTTGGTAACGTGAGGGATAGGACACGATGTATCGTGTCCCTACTGTCTAATGCTGACTATCTACTAGATTTCACCATCATTTCTTATGGAAAAATTTTTATGTTATCGCTGGATTTCATATTTTTAATCCTTTAATTGATCAAGAGAAAAAAAATAAATATAATAACCTTTAAATCATTCTGTTATGAGAAATATTTTCAATTCTCCAGGAGGGGTTTTTATTCAGAATATGCAGGGAAGCAGTTTTTTCATTTCATTCTTCTTAATGGTCCTATTAATTATCTGCGTGCCGATTCTGCTTGGGGCTCAGACTACGATTTTCACCCAGAACTTTGATGGCAGCTGGACCAATGCGGCCAGCCTGAGCCCTGCCTGGATCTGCCCGCAGACCGGGAACAATGAATGGCATAAGAATAGTTATACTACTGGCTGGACATCCGGCAGTTCGGGGGCATTCAGCCCAACCGGCGCTCAAGGCACAGGCAATGCCGCCCGATTCCATTCATATGCTGCCACCACCGGGAGCATTGGAGAATTCATCACCCCGACGCTGAACCTTTCTGCCTATACCAGCGGGATCAACAGGCTGTCATTCTGCTATATCAATACGGCAGGCACCGATTACCTGGATATTTATTTATCGACCGATGACGGGCTGAACTGGGGACCTTCTTTTGATGCCGGGGCCGGAACCGGGGGAGTGACCTTCCTGGTGAAAGACGGGGCGGTATTTACAGAAAATCCTCCAACGATAACGGCCAGCGGAACAATAAGTGATCGAATTGTATTCCAGCGGGATAACAGCGGAAGCACCCGTCCTTTGATCAAACCTACCGGGGGCACTGCTGCCACGGATGCCGGAATTTGCCTACAGGGAAGTGATTATGTTACCTTCGATGGGATCGATATTTCCATCAACAGCGGGTCTGCTCTTGAATTTGGCTTCTGCCTTATTAACGAATCACCCGTCAACGGTGCTCAGTATAACACCATAAGGAACAGCCGTATCACCCTGAACCGTGACAACAAGAACTCGAAAGCCATTCTTCAGGACATACCCATCAACATCAGCAATGCCGGCGGAGCCAATTCATACAATGTTTACGATAACCTGGTGATCGAAAATGTTTACCAGGGCATTCACCTGCTGGGATTTAACGGTACTTACCCCGATGTTTCCTGCGTGGTATCCAACTCGGTTATCGGGGCCAACACTGCCAATGATATTGGGAACAGCAACACGGCCATCAACGTCCTTTACCTGAATTATCAAAACTCCGCCACGGTAAATAATAATGAGATACGAAATGCGACAGTAACCGGTTCTGCCGACCTGATCTGCTGTTATTTAAACAGTTGTGAAGGGAACAACCTGGTTTACAACAACCGTATCCATGATCTGAAATCTACCGGGACCAGCACAAGTTCGCTGATCACCGCCATGCAGCTAACCATAACCAATACTACAAAAGTCTATAACAATGTCATTTATGGCTTTTCTCATGCCATTACTACGGCAAACGCCACCCAGGTTGCCTTCGGCATTAAAAATACAGGATCGGGGACGGTCGATCTTTCCTATAATACGGTTAGCATGAACCTGGGGCCTAATGCTTCTAATTCAGCATTTTACAACACATCAGGTACCGTAAACAGCCACAATAATATTTTTGCCAACTTCTCAACGACGGGTGTTACATCAAAGCGATATTGTGTATATGTAAACTCGGGAACCATGGGAAGTTCTTCTCATAATATACTGTTTATAAACCCCGGAACAAATAACTTTACCGGATACAAGACATCAGATTACAGTACTTTACAAGGTTTTGCCGCTGCGCTTAGTCCCGCTAGTCCTTCCGACGGGATGGAAAGCGGCAGTTCTGCGGCTGATCCGGGTTTTGCCTCTTCCACCGACCTGAGTTATCCTGGCTCGACACCTGCTGCTCAAAGTGGCAGTCCGGTCAGTGGCATTACAACAGATATAAACGGGCAGGCTCGTGACAGCAACAGGCCTTCAATAGGGGCTTTTGAAGCATCCGGTCTTCAGCTTGACCGGTCAGCCGTGGTTATTTCAAACGTTAATGTTGCCAATGGGACCAGTCCTGTAGTGAGTGTGACGGCAACCATTGCCGATAACGGCAATATCCCATACCCGGCTACTGTCAGGCTGTGGTGCAGGCTACAGGGCAGCAGTACGGCCTTCACCGGCCTGGATGCAGACTCCAAACCGGCAGGAAGCATAAACGGTGAATATGGTTGGAATACCTCCATCAGTGCCCTTCCACCGGGTACCTATGAGTTTTACATGGCAGCGCGTGACGGGCAGGGAGCAGGGTCAGGGATATGGGTCAACCCCATTTGGAAAACCAGCTTTGCCGGGTTTTCTGCCACGGATCCACCCAACTTTGTTGCAAACCCCGACGCTTCGGTCAATATAAGGACATTTACCCGCCCCATCGAATTCTCCGGAACTTATTATATCGGAACAGGGGAGGCTTATCCTACCGTTAAAGCTGCGGTTGATGCCCTGGCTACTGCTGGTAATCTGGTGACCGGCAATGTTTTTTTCGAACTCACCAATACGTATGTCGGTGAAGGAAGCACCCCCCTTCCCATTGTCCTGGGTAACTATGCCGGGGTCAGTGAATCCAACCAGATCTATTTTCGGCCCAAAGCCGATGTAGTATCTACCCTGGCCACTTCTTTCGACCCCGGGACCGGAAACAGCATTATTAAGATGGATGGTGCCAGGTATGTGAATTTCGATGGTCGTTCCGGCGGTATTGGAACCGAAATCCGCTGGATCATCCGGAATACGCGGACCGCTTCAGTCATCGGCCCGACCTTTTTGTTCATCAATGATGCTTCGTTTATTTCATTATCCTGGTTACAGGTTGAAGGGCAAAGCACCGTTGCCACTACCGGCACTATACTCTTCAGCACCACAACAGGCAGTTCGGGAAACGACCTCAATACAATAGCGTATTGCCATATCCGTGACCGGAGCGATGGATCGGGGTTACCTGTAAATGCCATAACATCAATAGGTACAAGTGGAAAGGAAAACAGTAATAATGTGCTGAATAACAATTATATATACAATTTTTTCAGCCCTACAGCCAGTAGTTACGGGATAAAAGTGGGTGACAATAATTCGGACTGGAGCATCACGAACAACCACCTTTATCAAACCGTTACCCGGACAGCCACCTCCGGTTATATTCACTACGGTATCTATTTAGAGAATACCGGTAATAGTCATTCCATTACGGGAAATTTCATAGGGGGAAGTTCTCCGTCATGCGGAGGTTCTGCCTGGACGCTGAACGGGAACACCACCAACCGTTTTGTGGGTATCTGGTTTGGTTCAGGGACCATTACTCCATCTTCCATTCAAAACAACACCCTTTCAAATTTCAGGCTATTCACCAGCAGCACAGCCGGCAGTGCCAACGGTGTGTGGACCGGGATCTATGCTGAATCGGGAGCTATCAACATTGGGACTGAAGCGGCTAACCAGATTGGCAGTTCAACACTGGCGGGAAGTATTTCAGTCACCAGTCTCGCCTCAGGCAGCCTTACCTCCCTGGTTACAGGAATAAGCATTTCGTCGACAGCTACCGTTCAGATCAGTAACAACATTGTAAGCGGTATTTCCTGCAGGTCTGAATCCACGGCGGGGTTCTCATTTAAAGGGATAAATGCCTCAGGGACAGGAGGTAGTTTTACCATTGAAGGTAACACTATCGGAAGTTCTATCTTAGAGAATGCTGTTCAGATCGGTGTTGAGGATTCAACCTCAGCGAAAACGATAGTTGTAGGAATAGATAATGCTACCACAGGGACAATCCACATTTTGTCCAATTCCATCAGCCAAATGAGCTCGGCCGGGGCTAATACCGGCTCACAGATCATCGGCATCCGTAATACTGACGGGGTGGCAACTCTTAGCCAAAACAGTATTCACCATCTAACAACAGCTTCATCGAATACAGGCTCCTATGCCCTGGTTTCTGCGGCCGGTATCATTCAAAGTTCCGATATGCCGGGATGCTCTGTAACGCAAAACCATATTTATTCGCTGACAAATTCATCCCTTTCAGGGACTATAAGCCTTTATGGGATTTATTATGTCGGGGCAACTTCCGGCACCAATATTATTGCCCGGAATTATATTCATTCCCTGAGGTTAATGACAGCTTCCACCACAGCCCAGATGAATGGTATCCGTTGTTACGGCGGATCATCCGTCTATCACAACAACATGATCAGTCTGGGAATTGATGCAGAAGGGAATTCCTTAACTACCGGATACAATATCCGTGGGGTCTATGAATCGGATGGAGCTAATCAGTTCTATTTTAACAGCATCTATGTGGGTGGTCAGGGGATATCCGGGACCACCTCTTCCACTTATGCTTTTGCCAGCACTGTGACAAACAAGACCAGGGTCTATAAGAACAATATCTTCTATAATGCCCGTTCAGGAGGCAGTGACGGATTCCACTATGCCATCCTGGTGGGAGGGTCCGGACAAAATCCAACGGGGATTACCATCGACTACAACCTCTACCTGGCAGATGGAGATACAGGCGGAATCTTTGGGGATTACCAGAATAACGACCGTATTTCCCTGACGGCCTGGCAAAACGCCATTGGGCAGGACAAGCATAGCAGGACAGGAGACCCCGGATTTATCAATCCCGGCGGAGATGTTTCGACGGTTGATCTTCATATTTCTGCCGGTCTTCATACTCCTGCCGAACGCTGGGGTCTTGCCATTGAAACGATCACAGAGGACTTTGACGGGGATCTCAGGTCAAGCCTCACTCCTACAGATATGGGTGCCGATGCAGGCATATTCATTGGAATGGATGCCAATTCTCAGGTGAATAACCCGGTCTCCCAGATCGGCGCAGGGAATATTCCCTCTACTGCGACCGACCCTGCCTCAGCCATTGAGGTGTTTACTTTTTCCATTGATGACCCGGGTAGTTCCGACCTTTGGCCAACCCGGGTTAATACCCTGACCATCAGCAATGCCAACCCTTCGGATGGTGCCGACTGGACCAACCATATTGATGCCAGCATTACCATTCCCCTCCCGGAAGGTGAACTGGAAATTGATGATGGGACCTCAAAAGAGATAACCCTATACGTTTACCTGAATTTCACCAATCTTCAGGATGGGAAAAAACTGCAGTTCAGTATTCCTTCCACCGGACATGGATGTGTTGCCGGCTCTTCCGGTTCAACCTTTGCTTCAACATTTGATCATCCGGTGCTTTCCAACGAATTTACCATCGCCGTATCGGCTACGAAAATGAATATGACAACCCCGGCTACCTTTGCCATCGGCAGTTTCTTTGAAGTTTGGGTTGAAGCCACAGATGACAACGGAAACCGGGACAGAGACGTCACCACTGTCGTAAACCTGGACCTCACCATCGGGTCGGGAAATTTATTGTCCGCCACCGGTTTGAGCCAACCCCTGAGCGAAGGGGAGTATACATGGACTGATCTTACCTATGATGCTTTGGGGTATCTGCGGGTACAGGCTGCTTCTGCAGGACTTGCAACAGCCGTTTCCGACACGATTATTTCCAGTCATGAGGCTGCTTATGGTGACAGCTCGGGATACTATTACTATCCATTCGGAACCTTTGAAGGGTATATCAGAAATGCAGCGCTTTATAAGGCAGACGAAATCCTGAAGTTCGGCCAGATTCTCAACCTGGGCTGGAATGTGGCCATAGGATCATACTACTACACACCAATAAAAATTTATCTGAAGAAAGTAACCGATTCAACCATAATCTATGATACATGGGATAATCTGACTGCTGATGCCACCCTGGTTTACGAAGGTAGCGTGCAATTTATTGACAGGGGGTGGAGGACCTTTGAACTGTCTGCACCTTATAATTATGACAGTGACAACCTGATGGTGTTAACGGAAATGAATTACGGAAACTGGGGAACCGGATATTATAGTTCGACGAGGTTTAACTATCATTACACATATGGAATGAATGCCACTGCTTATTCAAGCCAATTGCCTCCCACCGGATATCTGCAGGGCAATTCCCTGAGACCTTCGTTAAAGATCGGATTTCCTGCCGACATGATCTATTTTAACAGCAATACATTACAGGATACAACTGCTTTTGTGGATGCAGGGGGGGGGAATCAGAAGGTCTTATGTGTCCAGGTTAATACTCTTGGGAATCAGAATGCTGTGATAATGAATGAGTTGACCTTTAACGCATCAGGGACGGAAGACCTCACCGAGATCAGCCATGCGAGGGTGTATTATACCGGGAATTCACCGGTATTTACCACCGATATCCAATATGGAACGGAGTTTGCTTCACCGGGTATATCAAATTTCACGATAAGCGGTTCGCAAAGCCTGGTACCCGGTGCCAACTATTTCTGGCTGACCTATGATATAAGTTCTGTGGCTGTTGGCTATCACCTGGTGGATGGAAGCTGTACACAGTTGACAGTCAATGGTGTCGACTATGTTCCGCATCATCCCTCCCCCTATGGAGCCCCCTTGATTTCACAAAAAGAGATGGCTTTTTTATATGTGAGCCAGGCAGAGGGTGACTTTGCCCCTGTCGGAAGCAATAATAATCCTGTTTTACGGATCGATTTCATGGTCTATGGATCATCTACAGGGACATTGCTGCTCAATTCGATAACGGCTGCAGCGAAAAATACCAGCAATAATGACCTTGCACCCACAGGGGTCAGGCTGTATTGCAGCGGGGATAACTTACAGTTTTCCACCGATCACCCCTTAGGAGATCCCACCGGTTTTATTTCAGGTAGTGCCGTTTTTACTGGTTTAAACTATAATATTCCTTCCGGTACCAGTTCAATATGGCTGACCTATGATATCAGTGCATCGGCTCAGGAAGGTGATACGGTAGATGCGATGATCGCGGCCAACCACATCACGGTTGGGGGTGAAACCTTTAATGCATACGATGAAGATCCGGATGGGTTTAAAACCCTGGTTCAACCTATTTCAGGAAACGTAACGGTTGGAACAGGTGGCGATTATCTTACGCTGACCGGTAATAACGGACTGTTTGAGATGATCAGAAATACAGGGTTATCCGCCAATCTTAATGTTCGGATAATCTCGAATCTTGATGAACCCGGTACTTTCGGGTTACAGCAATGGACTGAATCAGGTGCCGGTAATTATTCGGTGATCATTCAACCCTCAGACGGGGTGGTAAAAAATATTACCGGGTCGATGAGCAACTCTGGCCTGATACGGATGGAAGGCTGCGACCGGGTCACCATCGATGGTAGTGATGGCGGAAGCGGGCAGTACCTTTCTTTTCATAACACAAATCCTGATTTTTCCTCTGTAATCACTTTATTTCCAGGCTCACATGATATTCAGATCCGGAATTGTCTGATCAGGGGTGCGGGAGATGCATTGGAAACTTCAGGGATTAGCATGGAATATGGAGATCAGGACAATTTTCTCCTTGAAAACAATAAGATTTTTAATGCCAGCTTTGGAATATATATATATGGTGGGAATGGTATAAATGTTCATAATGGGATTATTTCGAATAACACTATAGGTGATGAGGATGAACCCATCTTTTTCGTTGGTATTTTTGCAGAATATTGTGATAATCTGTTGATTACAGGCAATGACATTTCCGGTGATCCGCTAAGTCTGAATGAAGAAAGCCCGACCGGGATAAATGTTCTTGAGTGCTTCAACACTAAGATGAGTAAAAACCGCATCCATGATTTCGGTTACGACGGAACCGGTGGATATGGTTGTTATGGGATTCATTTCCAGAACAATAATGATTCGTTTACAGAGATATCCAATAATTTCATTTATAACATCAAGGCAGACGGTGACAACAGTGACCTGGATTTTGGACCCAATGGAATTTATATTGATGGCGGAACGAATTGCGGTATCTGGCATAATACCATCGACCTCAGCGGTAATACACTGGGACGAAATGGCAGTTATGATGCAATGAGCTGTTGTATTGCTATTACGTATGGTTCCTCAGGACTGGATATCCGGAATAATATACTTATTAATGAAATGGGAAGTTACCCGGGAACAACTACAGAAAATGCAGCCTATACTATTTATTCTGAACAAGATAGCACTGTCTTCATCCTCATCGACAATAACGATTATTCTTTTAACACCCCTATCGGATTGTTGGGATATCTGATGGCTGACAGAGCCACGCTGACCGATTGGCAATCGGCTACCAACCAGGATGCAAACTCGGTCAGTTTTATCCCCGATTTTGTTTCCACAACCGATCTCCATGTCATTTCCAGTAACGACCTGGGAACCCCCATTGCCGGGGTAACTGATGACATCGACGGAGATATCCGAAGCGTTGTTTCTCCTGATATCGGGGCCGATGAAACAGGGATCACTGTAGTATATTCCACCATCGAAGGGAATATTAATTATGCTAACCTTGCCTTAACTCCCATGAGCAATATCCCGGTTGAGCTCAGGACGGTAGCAGATGTCCTTGTGGATCAGCAGAATACAACATTAGGGGGTCATTATTCCTTTTCCAGTGTCCCGGTGGGTGATTTCAAAGTAAAGGCAAGCAGTACGAAAGCAACAGGGAGCATCAATGCCATCGATGCCCTTTTCGTGATGAAGCATTTTGTTGGGCTTCAGCCATTGACCGGAATTTTCCTGAAGGCCGGAGATGTGGATAATACAGGGTATCTGAATGCCATCGACGCACTGCTGATCCAGAAACGATTCGTCGGTCTGATCCCTTCCTTTACGGCCGGAAACTGGTATATTGAACAGGGAAACGTCACGGTCCACCAGCCGGGAGAAACGATCACCGCCAACCTGCAGGCCCTTTGTTACGGAGATGTGAATGGTTCGTTCACTCCCTCTGCAAAGACCACTGCCACTTTTGACCCACAGCTCATGGGAATACTGGAAGTACAGCCATTCTCCGAAGTCATGATCCCGGTATGTATGACCAGGGATTTTCATCTCGGGGCCCTTTCATTAGTGATTGATATTCAGCAGGATATAGAAGTAACCGGGGTAAATATGCCGGCTGACGGAAGCCTGGTTTATGCCATTCATCCCGGGCAACTCCGTCTCACATGGACTAATACCGGAGGTGTTCAATATAACCTGGGTGATGTGATAGCAACCTTAAGGGTCAGGGTCAGTGACAAGCTGCCGCTTCTTCAGTTCGGGGCGGAAACCGGGCTTTCCGGTGTAGACGGGATCCCGGTTGACAAGGTCTGCCTTTCCCTGCCTGAGCTGAAATGGTATGAGGAAACTGTTTCACAGATCCGGCTGACGGCTTACCCGAATCCTGGCAAAGACTTGCTCCATCTGAGTTATGCTCTTCCTGTACAAGGGAATGTCCTCCTTACCCTATACAATATGCTTGGAGTTGAGGTGAAACAGCTGAAGGCGGGCTTGCAGCAAACTGGAACCAACCAATTTGACCTTGATGTAAGAGATCTTCCTGCTTCGACTTATCTTCTTCGCCTGCAAACGGATGGTTATCAGGGTGTTACTTTGGTAAGGATAATGAAGTGACAGGGGTTAAAGTGAAGCTGGTTGGAAATCTGCCATCCTGTATCAGTAAGCAGTCGGCAGTCGGCAATCGGCAGTCGGCAGTCAAACTTTCACATCTGACATCTCACATCTGACATCCCACATCTGACAACAATCGACCAACCTGCCCTTTCAGTCGATCAGTACAAGCAACCACTTTCCAAAACAGAAGGTCTTACTATCAATGACTTAATAAAGAATATCGCAGGATAGTAAACCGTGATTTAATTTAATTAACGAATGGTTGTACAGGAATGTTAAATGGTAAAAGGTTAGAATAATCATGAAGCGCTTTATATTTATTTTTTCGATAACCCTGTTTATCAGCATATTAGGCAATGGAAAAATTCAGGGGCAAAACCTGGTTCCCAATCCGGGTTTTGAGCAATTTTCTTCCTGTCCTGTCTTCGCCAGTCAGCTTAACCTGGCATCGCCCTGGTTTAATCCAACCCTGGGCACACCTGAGTTTTTTCACGGATGTGCTGATATATCAAGCGGGGTTTCTGTTCCTTATCAGTTTACCGGAGGTTACCAGCCTGCCAGATCCGGGGTTGGTTATATCGGTGTCTATGTATACCGCACTGATATTCCAAACATGAGGGAATATGCGGAAATTGAGCTGTCAGACCCTTTAAAAGCCGGGACCTGTTATTATTTTGAAATGTTTGTCAACCAGCCCAACGAACATCCCCTGGTGTCGGATGGGATCGGAGCCCTTTTTGTGGCAGGAGAACTGAGAGTAAATACTACAGTGGTATTACCCCAGCTCCCTCAAATTGTAAATCCTTCGGGCAATATCATTACAGATACGGCAGGATGGACGAAGGTTTCAGGGTATTTTACAGCATTGGGAGGAGAAGACCATCTGGTGATTGGCAATTTCAGGGACGATGCGCATACTCAGCACCAGGTTTTCAACCCTGGTGTATGGTATACCAACAGTGCGTATCTTTTAATAGACGATGTACTGCTGGAGGAATCACCCCTTTCCTTAAACATAGGAATCGATACTACTCTTTGCCGCGGACAGGAAATCCTCCTGTCGGCCGCTTCTACCGGGTCTTCCTGGTTTTGGAATGACGGGACAACCGGTCCGGTAAACCTTGTTACCCATGAAGGGGTTTATTGGGTGGAAGCTACCCTGGGTGGTTGCAGGGTAAGAGACAGTATACGAATTGGATACCTTGAAACTCCACCTGTTCATTTGCCTTCCGATACAGCCCTTTGTCAGGGGGAAGAGATACTGCTGGACGTTTTTACCTGGGATGCCGGTTACCGCTGGTCCGATAATTCCTTCAACTCATACTTTCTGGTCAGTGAACCCGGTACTTACTCCGTTTATGTATATAACCGCTGCGGCGGTAATACAGATTCAGTAAAGGTTGATTATAAGGATTGTCACTGTGAAATTACTGTTCCTAATGTGTTTACACCCAATGATGACGGGATAAATGATGCATTTGTCCCACTCATCGATTGTCGGCTGGAACAATATTCTATGACGGTGTTCAACCGCTGGGGAGCGATCGTTTTTCAGACAGAAGATCCAGGGGAAGTATGGGACGGGACCGTTCATCAAACCAGGGCTGCCGAAGGGACTTACTTCTGGTCCCTTTCTTATACAGGAAGAGATAATGGGAAGTGCACTTCCCTTGCCCAACACGGAGCTCTCACCCTAATAAGGTAATTTTTAAATACTTATTAGTTTAGCCATTTACCGGTTGTGATTCCCGCAGGCTGGATCAGCAATATGGTTAATGTTTCAATCGTAATGTAAGGGTAATAAATAATTGGTATAATTTCAATTATAATGGAATAATGTTTATATTTGTCCAAATATTTCTATTATGACAGAATTGATATTACAATTTCCGAACTTCATTCCTCGCAAGCTGTATATTGATAAAACAGTGCCATACATTGATACGCCTGTAATTAAGGTGCTTACAGGGCAGCGAAGGGTAGGTAAAAGTTACTTGCTTTTTCAGCTGATGAATACTATTCGGGAAAAGGATCCAGATGCTCAAATTGTATATATTAACATGGAGCTTCGGGAGTTTGAGCAGTTGAAAGATGATTCACTATTATTTGGCTTCATTAAGGAACATAGCCGCTCCTCAGAGCGAACCTATCTGTTTATTGATGAAATTCAGGAAGTTAAGCATTTCGAGAAAGCTATACGCAGTTTATTTGCCGAAGGCAGTTATGATATCTATTGCAGTGGCAGCAATTCACATCTTATGTCAGGTGAATTAGCCACCTATCTGAGCGGGCGATATGTTGAAATTCAGATTCATAGCCTTACATACGCTGAATTTCTGGAATTTCATCAACTCGAAAACAACAAAGGATCGGTGGAAAAGTACATTAAATGGGGCGGTCTGCCGGCTATTGCACGGTTTCCTGCTTCGGAGAGTGTGATTTATCAATTTATTGAAAGCGTTAAAGACACTATTCTGCTGAAAGATATCGTGCAGCGATTTAATGTTCGCAACGTTTCTTTTCTGAAAAACCTGCTCTTTTTCCTGGCTGATAACCTAGCCAGCCTTGTTTCAGCGAAGCGCATCAGCGATTATCTGAAATCACAGCAAATACCGGTAAATGTTCAAACGGTACTGGATTACCTTGGTTTTCTGGATAGTTCATTCATAGTGCAGAAAGTTAGACGTTTTGAGATTGGTGGAAGAAAAATTTTCGAGGTGGGAGAAAAATACTACTTTGAAGATCTCGGTATAAGACACGTTCTGACTCCTTTCAACAGGAATGATATGAGTAAAGTCCTCGAAAACATGGTCTACCATCAGCTAAGAGCATATGGATACCAGATATTCGTCGGGAAGTCAGGTAATTGCGAAATTGATTTTGTGGCTCAAAAACAGAGTTCAACCTTGTATTTTCAAGTTTCTTTACAATTGATGAACCAGGATACTATAAATCGCGAATATGGAAATCTGTTGGAGATAAAGGACAATTTTCCCAAATACCTCATTACCCTTGATGAAATTGCCTCGTCCGATTACAAAGGAATTCAACATCTCCAAATCATGGACTTTTTGATGCGCGAATGGTAATTGAGTTCTGTCGGGATACACCTTAACCTTTCCTTAACCGGATTTGATAATCCTTTAACTAAAAAGGGTATGATATGAACATATTTTTGGTGAAAAATTTTTACCTATGAAAAAGTTCTTTACTATGCTACCGGGATTGTTTTTATGCATTTCCCTATTCTCCCAGGCTCCGGGGACATCGGGCCG
>JAPLDE010000071.1:47895-82249 GCA_026391855.1 Bacteroidota bacterium
GCCGCATCCTGTTTAAAGAGAAGATAAAATTTGATCTCCATCTTGACGGACTTCCACCCTCCATGATGGACTCCCTGCCAAAAGAAAGTACTTCCGAGATGATCTTCCTTTTTACACCTGAGGCTACCTTATATAAAAATAACACAACCGGAAAGGAAGTTGAACCGGAACCAATGGGATGCGGCGGTGGGACGGGGGTTAAAATCGTGATGGCAAATCCGGAGGAAATCGTTTATTGTGATATGAAGGAGATGAAAGCCATTGATCAGAAAGAATTCATGTCGAGAAACTTCCTGATCAGTTCCGACCTGAACCGTTTCCAATGGAAACTGACCGGTAAGCAAAAAAAAGTTGCCAGTTACCCCTGCCAGGAGGCGATTGGAACCGATACGGCTAAAATGGTAACCGCCTGGTTTACAACCCTTATACCCGTCCCGGCCGGTCCCTCAGGCTATGGTAATCTCCCAGGGATGATACTGGAACTTATCCCGGGTAACGGTGATCGGGTAATTACCGCCCAAACTGTTGAAATAAAGGATATTGATAAGACCGTTTTGAAAAAACCCAGGAAAGGTAAAAAGGTAAGCCGGGAAGAATACAACGCTATCGTAGACAAGAAGATGAAAGAGATGGGGCAGGAAGGGGGTGGCGGACACCAGATCATGATCAAAATAGCCCAATAATCCGCATCCCTGTGAAAACAATCTTTATACTTGTCTTACTGTGTATCAGCGCCGGTTTGACAGCACAGCAGAGTAACCTTACGGGGGCAGTTATAAATGAAAAAGGCGCCCCTTTGCCATATGCCACAGTAGTGCTTCTTCTCCCGGGCGATTCCACCCTTTCGAATTACTCAATCACCAATAATTCGGGATCCTTTGACATCCGGAATATCAAACCGGGATCTTATATTCTTCAGGCTTCGTTTATGGGGTTCGTAACCTTTCATCATAACCTGAATGTGCCTCTTCCCGGAGGGTCGACATCCCTTGGGGCCATCGTCATGAAAGCCAGGTCTGTCGAGCTTGGAGCCGTGGATATCACGGCCGAGCACATCCCCATGATCATAAAAAAAGATACCGTGGAATACAATGCCGCGGCCTTTAAAACCCGGACTGATGCCGTTGCTGAAGATATACTCAAAAAGCTACCCGGTGTGGAGGTTGATCGTTCAGGAAACATTAAGGCTCAGGGAGAAGACGTGGATCAGGTTCTGGTCAACGGTCAGGAATTCTTCAGCAACGACCCAAAGGTGGCCACCAGGAACCTTCCTGCCGAAGCAGTGGATAAGATCCAGGTTTACAATAAGAAATCGGAAGAGACGGAGTTGACCGGCATTGATGACGGCACCTACGATAAGACCATCAACATGATCCTTAAAAGTGGCAGGAACAGCGCCTGGTTCGGGGATGTGAGCGGCGGAGGCGGTACCGGGGACCATTACCAGGCGGGGGCAAGGGTGTTCAGGTTCACCCGTCAGAACCAATTTGCCATGCTTGGAATGGCGAACAACATCAATAAATTCGGTTTTACCTTTTCCGATTTTATGGATTTTAACGGGGGCTTAGGGGCCATGATGAGTGGCAGCGGTGCCATGAAAATTACCATGGGCGATGATGGCAGCCTTCCCATCGACTTCGGCCAAACCATTTCAGGACTGGTGAATTCAGGGGCAGCAGGCATCAACTATACCCACCAGTTCAGAAAACAGAACAGGGTGAATGTCAGCTACATGGGAAGCGGGACCGATAAAAAGCTGACCGAAAAGACCTTTTCAAGGAATTTTACCGCAACATCCTCTTTTAACCAATATTCAGACCTTAACCAGCACAGTGATCAACAATCGCACCGGGTGAACCTGCTTTGGCGCGACCGGCTCGATTCTACTCAAAATATGATACTGTCAGGCAGTGTTTCCCTCAACAGCGGAAGTTCCCCTTCTACCAGGCTGATATCCAGTTATTTCGAAAATAATCTGCAAAATGAACTGAACAGCATTAACAAAGAAAATTATGATGGGATCAGTAGCAATGGCAGCGGTTCATACATAAAAAAGATGGGTGGAAGCTGGAAAGTATTCCAGCTCAGCGGTGATGTTTCAATAAACCAGTCAATCGGTAAATCGGAATGGAATAACCTGACCCGGTATTTCTATCCCGACAGCCTTTTACGCGATAATCAATACCGTGATGAGAAAAATAGTCTAACCCGGTTTACCGTTTCCACTTCCTCCATGTTCCGTCTGAGCGGCCCGTATTATATTGAACCCCAGGTAGAAGCAGGTGCTGAAATCGAAAATTCGGAACGTAAGCAGGGGCTTCTGCTATCGGAAAGTCAGGCTATCGACAGCCTAAGCCCAGTGATCTCCCGGAACGACCGCTATATTCAGCCCTCCATTGCTTTCAGGAGGAATACCGAAAACAGCCAGCTTAGCATCAGGGGAGCAGTGGAGACCGTTGAACTGTTGAATGACCTGAATAATGCCGGGACCCGAAAGAGGCAGGTCACGGCATTCCTGCCTGCCGTTACCTGGGAACTGGATATGAAACAAGGTAAGCGCTTACACCTGTTTTATGAGACCCGGCTCATCTATCCGACCGTGTCAGTATTGCTACCCGTGGCCGACTATAGCAATTCGCTCCAGGTGATCACCGGCAGCAGGGAGCTGAAGCCCGAGTATCGTCATCATGTATGTCTGAACTGGATGTTTTTTGACCAGTTCTCATCAACCTCCATATTTACAGGGCTAACCGGTAACTATACCCTGGATAAGATAAGCTGGTCAAAGGAGGTCATGCCAGATTTGCGCCAATCCCTTACCAGGATAAATGTCCCGGAGGATTACCAGGCCTCTTTTTATGTCGATTTTTCAACACCTGTCCGCAGGTTCGGGCTTACCTTCCATGCGGGCATTAATGAAGGCTGGAACAAGGGGATAAGCCTGGTAAACCATCTTCAGAACATCAACAATACCTTTAACCACACTTTCAGCCTGAGTTTAGAGAACCGCAAAAAGGACCACTGGGATGTCAGTGCAGGCGGGAGTGTCCAGTTGTCGGATGCCCGCTATTCTCTCCGGGGATCGATGAACAAGACCTACCTGAACCTGGGGTACTACGCTGATATTAACTATACCCCAACCAAACGCTGGAATTTCGCCATTAAAGCGGATATCACCCGTTACGATGCCCGGAGTTTCAATAATGCAGTGGATATTCCCCTGATCAGGGCCGAGATATCCCATTATTTCCTGGCCGACAACCGGGCTTCCATCGCCCTGGAAGGCGCCGACCTGCTGAATAAAAACACAGGCATTGAACGAATCAGCGAACTGAACTACCTGATGGAACGCACCAGCAACATCATCAGCAGGTATATCATGATAAGCCTGAAGTACAAGCTCAATAAGTTTGGCGGCGATGGCAATCAGCTACAGGTTAAAATGAAGAACAGGTAGTTGTTCCGGGAGTTTAGCCATTACAGTATCTCTTATCACTTTGGTTATCAATAACCAGGGAAAAACCGTATGTCTCAGTAATGGGCTTTAAAATAGTGCTTTTTCATCCAGGCTTTAAACAACGGGTCTTGAATCTCAGGCTTACCCGAGATCAGGTCTATAATCTCTTTATTGATCAGGGCCTGTTGTATTCTGGCAATATTTGCTGATGTCCCTAATTGGTACTTCTGAATTATTTCTTTGGAATTTAGCCGGGTTTCGCCATTAAGAACTGCTCCCAGGTAATTTATCTGCGTCGATGAAAGTGACTCGATCTGTTGCTGGAAAAGGAGACTAAGTTGTAATATCAAGGTCTCCATGGCAATATCAATTAAATCATCGGTCAGGATTTTGTCACATCTTAGCCAACAAGATTGGGCCAGCTGCTGAACATAAAATGGGTGGTTTTCTGCCAGAAAAGCGATACGACCTGCCTGAGCTTCATTAATACTTTTTCCTGTGGAAGTAAACCGTTCGACAATAAATTGCACCCAATGCTCCGGCAAGATTTTTTCTATCAGAACAAGGTCACCAAACAGGTAAAATGGCATAGACTGTTTGGAAAAGACGTCGATCATCATATGCCGTTTGCTTCCATAGAGGCAGTAAGCAACATTTTTATGCTGCTGCCAATGCGACCGCAAACGTTTTTGGAAAGCCAGACTATCATCAAAAAAACTAATGTTCTGAAATTCATCAATACAGATATTTATTTTCCAGCCCTTCATTTCGGCAATTCGCTGGGGCAATTCTAAAATTTCATCCGGTTGCTTTTTAACTTCCTGCCAATCAAGTCCAAGGGAAAACTCCTGAAAATGGTCAGGTGAAAAACTGATCCTTGGTATCCACTGCCTGAAAAATTTCTTCGTATAGTTAATAATATCCTGATATTTGGTCGAAGTAGCTTTCAGGGTTTGTTCGGAATATTCCCTGTAAAATTCGCCTTCATTTCTAATGTTAAACATATCCAGGAAAACAAAGCGAACATTTTTTTCCTGCTTTCCAACTTCTGATGCAGCTTTTGTCACTAAGGAGGATTTCCCCCATCTTCGTGGAGAAATCAGTATGGTATTAATACCGGAAAGGAAATTCTGACTTAAACGTTTAAGTTCTTCAGTCCGGTTGGTAAAATCGTGGCCGGATACTAGTTTGCCATATACAAAAGGGGTTTCCATTATGTTTTTTAACAAAAGTACATCAAAAATTCCATGTAACAACTTAGTTAGTAACAATATTGTTAGTAACCATTTAGTTAGTAACAGAATTGTTTGTTTTTTATGTTGAAGGCATTTCTCATTTACAATAAAAGGTTTCCACTAAATGATTATTAATCAATAAATAAAGAATTATTTAAATATTTTGTTAACCATAATGATTTAGTTGTATCTTTGCACGCCACTTTTAAAGAGATTGTATCTCGATGCTTTTGTAGAGGTCCCTTTACATTCTGATTCACTTTACACTTTTCTTTAAGATTGAAACAGGTCAAAGACACGATGTCTTCTGACCCCAATTAATTTTTTAAAACAAACGAATGACATTCTCAAATCTCAGACTCATTTCTCCACTAACAGAAGCATTGAGCAAACTGGGCTACAAACAGCCCACACCTATCCAAAACCAGGCAATCCCCTATATTCTTGAAGGGAAAGACATCTTCGGATGCGCCCAGACCGGGACCGGTAAAACGGCAGCTTTTGCCTTACCGATCCTTCAGTTGCTGGAAGAAAGAAAAGAATACGAAAGAGTACCTGTAACCAAAGTACTGGTGCTGGCACCCACAAGGGAACTGGCCCAGCAGATCAACGAAAGTTTCTCCGCCTATGGCGTAAACCTGAACTTTAAACATACCACCATTTTCGGCGGTGTTTCCCAACATTCACAAACCCAGGCCGTAAGAAGAGGGGTTGATATCCTGGTGGCTACACCCGGCCGCCTGCTCGACCTGATCGATCAGAAGATCATCAAACTGGACACTATCGAGTATTTTATCCTGGATGAAGCCGACCGTATGCTCGATATGGGTTTCATCCACGATATCCAGAAGATCATCAGGTTGTTGCCTCAACGCAGGCAAACAGCCTTTTTCTCAGCCACTGTTTCCCCTGAAGTGATGAAGCTGGCCAATACCCTGCTTAATAAACCGGTCAGTGTGAACGTGGTCCCGACTGCCTCACCTACGGCTACGGTCGACCAGATGGTTTATTATGTAAATAAGGAAAATAAGCGTTCCTTACTCAGACATGTATTGAATGATTCCCGGATCGAAAATGCGCTGGTTTTTACACGGACCAAACGTGGCGCCGATGTAGTGGTGAAGGAGCTGAACCGTAACGGGATCACAGCCAGCGCCATCCATGGTAACAAATCCCAGCCGGCACGGGAGAGAGCCCTGTCGGAATTCAAGAAAAGAAATATCCGTGTATTGGTAGCTACTGATATCGCCTCCAGAGGGATAGACATTGAGAGGATCAGCCACGTGATCAACTTTGAAATCCCTGAAGTGGCTGAAACCTATATTCATCGTATCGGTAGAACAGCCCGGGCCGGCGCAACAGGAACAGCATTATCCTTTTGTTCCAATGAAGAACGGACCTATCTGAAAGATATTAATAAGCTTATCAGGAAAAACATCGAGGTGGTTTCAACCCATCCTTTTGCGTAAAAACATCATATTTTAAGCCTTTAAGCGGTTTAAGATTCATTAAAATGGAAGGGATTTACGGAAAGTTACCTTCCATTTTTTTTACTAACGCAGGATATCTTATGTTGTATAAGTAGGATAAAATATTTTAGAAATGTAAACATTCTATTCAGCAGATGGCCGTATTTCTTTGCATATTTACTATCTTTGAAAAAGGGCTGAAGACAATTACAGGGTTGATATATAATGATTAAACAACAGCATTATCCAACAAATAATACTCTTATTTTATGAATGACAAAGGAACTGACTGGAATTACCATGAATTTAAGGTATATTTACTCTTATATGCTGCTAATGCCGATTTTGAGCTGAAGGAAGAGGAGAAACAAAAGATCCTTTCAAAAGCCACATGGGAAGAGTACAAGCACATACACAAGGTATTTGAAAAGGATTCGGATTTCGAAAGGATTGAAAAAATTCTGTCGTTCCGGGATCAGTTTTTCCCAACTGAGGAGGAAATCGGAAAACTGCTTACTGATGTGTCTGAATTATTTGAAACCGATGATGATTACAACACGAATGAACGGAATTTTTTCGTGATGCTGAAGAAATTTCTGCGGAAATGATTTCTCAGATCTGTTTTCGTATCAGTATCATTTTCAGCGCATTGCTGTATTCCATGGTTTCTACCTGAATGATCAGATATCCGGAATTGGCACCTTCCTATTATTGTAAAGGCAAGTGCCAGCAAATGTGTGAATCCTGTAAACCTTACCTTTTATTATGTAACACATTCAGGTAGAAAAGAAACCATCTTTGTACCATGATGATTTATACCCTGAAGCCTGCAATTCAGCGCCAGAACATAAATCAACCTAAACTACCTCAATATGTCGAAAGAAAAAGAAGGAAAGGAAAAATCACGAAAAAAAGCGCCGGTTAAAAACCTGAAGGAAAAGCGGGCCGCAAAAGAGGCTAAACGCCAGGAAAAACGCCATGACATTAGTGTCCTCTGAACAGGTATAAGCTTTATACTATTTGTAAGATATTGGTTGTCAATGTAATATTATATTGAGTGTTATACCTATAGTAATCATAGGATCATTAAAAGAGATAGTGAGTTCCCCAACCGGGGCCTCACTTTTTTTATGGTGAAAACTTTTTAATAAAAATATTTCTCAGTTAAGAACGTTAGAAGGCCTTGGTTTACATTCGCGCTCAAAAAAACTAATTAATGATGAACAAGAACTGGACAACTTCTAACATTCCTGATTTAAACGGAAAAACAATGATTATCACCATGGGTGACAGCGCCTTGGGATATGAAACCGCAAAAGCATTCTCCCTGAATGGCGGAGAGACGATTCTGGCTTGCAGGGACCTGCAAAAGGGTGAAACTCCATCCCGAAGTGAAGATTGAGGTGATGCCCCTCGACCTTACTGACCCGCAATCTATTCAACGGTTCGGGAAGGACTTCAACCAGAAGTTCGAACGCCTGGATGTGCTCGTTAACATTGGCGATTACCATACCATACCTGCCAGAGAGTCCGCAAAATTCATTGGAAAGCACATTGGCAGCGATCAATCCGGGTATATTTTGTTAACCACTTTGCTGCTTAATAAACTGGCCTCCACACCCAATTCAAGGGTGGTGAACATGAGTCTTGGGGAACACAAGTTAAAACCACGTGATTTTAACAAACTGATCAGCGCCAGGGGCCATCACAATGCTGAAAAACAAAAGATCGGTTATTCGAGGTGGGCTAATTTATTGTTTACCTACCAGTTACAAAAATTGTTTGACAAGCAGAAGGTAAGTTGTGTAGCCGTTGCAGCCTATCCCGGCCCTACTAACCGTAACCTCGAGCGACGGCTTAGAAATCATTGGTCATGGCGTATGTTTAAGCCGGTTTACAAGATGTTCCACGGTCCGGATCCCCTCGAATCAGCATTGCCCTGTCTTCGTGCTGCCTTAGCCGGTAACGTTAAAGGAGGGGAATATTTCGGACCGAACGGATTTGTTGAAGCAACCGGCTATGCAAGCTATAGTGCTGTGCTTCAGTTTGTTGCATAGGTTGTTGTTTGCATTTGGTTAAGTGTAATGCTGACGGGAATGATTGTTAATTGATTCCCCCTCCCAAAATATCGTACCTTTATTAACCAAAATTTGGTATTATGAAGGTAAAAGATTTGGGTATTCGTATTGCCGGTACCATATTCGGAGTGGTTGCCTGTATACATCTTCTACGTTTGATCACAGGGATTTCCGTTACTATCGGCGGGTGGATGCTCCCGATGTGGATCAATGTCCTGGGTTTTATCGCTTGTATCATACTTGGTGCCTGGTTGTGGAAACTTTCCAGGCAGCAGTAATTCTCTCCGGGATTCAGGAAACGGAAGCAACATTTTAACGTATTTAGCCGATGAGAAATTTAATCCAGCTAAACCCCTCTCGCACTAAGGGTGTCATTTTCCTTTTACCATTATTGCTGATAGCATGGACCTTATTTTTGAATCATCTGAGCGGTCCGTTTTATTTGACAAGGATTGATCCTGAATATATCTACCTGCTTAATGGTTTGAATGTGAGCGTGTTGCGTTTCGACCGCATCGGTCATTTCTGCCATCCGGGTACGCCTTTTCAACTGCTGACCGGAATTTTTATTCAGCTAACATGGTGGATAGCCGGTCAGGGAACGATCGTTAAAGATGTGATCACACGGCCTGAGTTCTATCTTTCCTGGTCCTCCTTCTGTCTCACACTGTTAATATCTTCAGGTCTGTGGTGGGCAGGAAAAGTGGTTTACAGAACAACAAAAAGGATAACGGATGCCCTTGTTTTTCAGGCAGGATTCTTTCTGAACATCTTTGTACTTGAATATGCGTCAAGATATCTTCCCGACCGTTTCCTGGCCTTGGAGGTGTTAATACTTTGTGTGCTCTGTTTCAGGTATTTATATGATGACACACTGAGCTCGAAACGATTTGCTGTCCTGGCCGGGCTTGTCATGGGGCTTTCACTGGTGACAAAATTTAATGTACTGCCTGTTCTCTTAATTCCGGTTTTTCTGCTCAGAAAATGGAAGGACAGGCTTTTATACCTGGCTTCATGTATTGGGATGGCGTTCATTTGTTTTTTGCCGGTGATCAACCATTTCAGGGATTTCAGGGGATTTATGACGGACATAGCCGGACATTCAGGGCTTTATGGCACAGGATCTGAGCAGGTCATCGAAATCAACAGCCTTATCAACAATATTTTCTTGATTTTCAAGGAGAATTTTGCCTTTTCAGCATTGCTTGCTTTTTCTTTAACAGGTCTGATCTTCAGCATGGTAAAACCTCCTGACCACCAAAACAGGATGAAGGAGAAGCGTTTGTTGATTTCCTTCCTGGTATGTGTTGCAGTGGGTCTTGTCTTCGTGGCCAAACATTACCGTGACTACTACTTTATTCCTGTGCTGACTTTAAATACAATAATCTTTTATGTTTTATACCAGGCTGCCGGGGAACGGTTCCGGTTCAGGTATTTCAGGATTACCATTCTATTATTTCTGGGGTTGCTCATTATTCTTCCTGATATTCCCGTTTTATTGAACTGCAGGCTCATTGGGAAGGATTCACAGGCAAGGATGCAGACAGCAGTATTTATTGAAAAAAATGTGAATGTGAAGGATTTTTTTCTGGTAGAGCCCACCTGGATGTCCGGACCACTGATAGCCAACGGATTAGCCTATGGGATCAGCTATGTCACACATAAACACGTGTATTACAATGATTATCAGCTGTGTTATCCCAATATACTCACCTGGGAAGGAGAAGATCAGCCGCTGAAGTATCTCAGAATGATCAATGCGGATAATGAAAGTATACTGAGAAGCGGAAAAGATGTTTATACCCTGGCTTCACCCGGACGAAATGAAGATAATCTGTCACGATACCTGTTTAAAGCTGCCGCAGCCTGCGGAGAGATACTTAAAAAGGACACTATATTTATAAACAGCATCACAGGTGAAAGCATTTACCGGTACAGGAACATGAGTGGCTGGAGCACTGTCCGGGAAGCGAGTTGCGGATTTGAAGCACAGCAGGGCCGGTATCTGCTGACGGATGACGGGAAAACCCGCATTGAAGGAGAATTCAGGATCACAAATAAGAATACCTGCAATGGAAACGGAGCGTTGGTCCTCGACAAGGGACTGGTGACATCCCCGATGTTTATGATCAGCGGAGTCTCTCCGGGCGATTTTATTGAACTTAGCATTAAACGGAAAAAAGAACCTTCTAAAGATTATAGCGATGGCGAGCTGATCATCGCAGATGCCTTTCCCGGTAAACCATGTAATATATTGGCATCCATTTCATTACCCATATCAAACATTACTGAAAACTATACCTTAATCCGTCTGATCACCCGGATACCTGGTCCACAATCCGCTTCCCCTGTTACGCTCACTTCCCCTGTGTCCACCGTTTACGCCTATTTCCTCACAAAAGGAACCCATACTGTCCTGCTCGACGACTTTACTTACAAAGTTTACCATCAGCGGAACAAAGAAGACTGATTTCCTCTTAAAATTCATCAAGGAGGGAGAACTGATCTGACAATTTCCGTTAATTCGTCACGGGTAAAGGGTTTTGTAAGAAATTGGTCTAATCCGCCGACTAATATCCTGGTTTTTTCTTCAACGGTTGAAAACCCGGTTACAGCTATAATAGGAACTTCCTTATAATTAACCATTTTACGGATTTCTCTTGTAGCCTGAATACCGTCCAAATCAGCTCCAAGGTTTATATCCATCAATATGACATCATATTGATTTGTAAAAGCATGTTTAACTGCCTGTATTCCAGTATGGACGATATCGGAGGTGCAGAATGAACTCAGGTAAATCTCCATTAATTCACAATTTTGTTCATTGTCTTCAACAATCAGTATTCTGGCTTTCTTTTCATTATTGGGATAACTCAGGTTTTTTTTAACTTCTGGGGCTGTTGTTGCAGGGAGTGGAGTAATTAGTTCGTCAGTATTGGGGCCAGCCAGGGGAAACATCACGGTGAAAGTAGATCCAATGTCAGGAAGACTGTCAATAGTGATAACTCCATTTAATAATTCGACAAATTTCTTGCAAAGGGTCAGGCCAAGACCTGTTCCTTCATAACATCTCCCAATACCTTCACTTCCCTGACGAAAAGCGTCAAAGATAAGGCTTGTCTTTTCAGGAGGAATTCCTATCCCGCTGTCGTTAACAATAATACCGGCCAATGATTTACCATCAAGTTCAACCTTTTTAAGGATCAGTGAAATTGACCCTGTATCTGTGAATTTTATAGCATTGTCAAGAAGATACTGCAGGATATTGTATAGAAGCCTTTCGTCGAGCTGTGAGTAAAGATTTTCTTCAACATTAATAATGAGTTTCAATTTTTTGGTTTCAGCCAGCCGAATATACGGGTGGGCGATTAAAGGAATAATTTTACTTAACTGAACCCGGGTAAGCTGAACAGTCTGATTTCCTGCTTCAACATCGGCGAGCTCCAGTATTGAATTAAGAGTTGCCATTAATCGTAAACCAGAAGATGATATAAACTCAACCATTCTTAATGAATCATTATCCAGGTTTTTTTCCTTCAATAAACTTGAGAATCCGAGTATGCCGTTCATTGGAGTTCTCAGTTCATGGCTCATATTCAGCAATAAGGAAGACTTTAACCGGCTCATATCTTCAGCTTTTTCCTTTGCCACCAACAGATCCATTTCCATTAGCTTTCGTTGAGTAGTATCTTCCTTAACTGCAATGAAATGAATGATTTTCCCTGCATTGTCCTTAATTGAGGAAATAGAGGCCGATTCCCAGTACAGGGTTCCGTTTTTCCTTCTGTTATGAAACTCACCTCTCCACTCTTCACCGGCAAGTATTGTATCCCACAGCACTTTATATTCCTCTGTCGACATCTTACCGGATTTGAGAATCCGGGGATTTTTGCCAATAACTTCTTCGGACGTATACCCTGAAATTTCGGTAAACTTTGGATTGACGTATTCGATAGTTCCGTTAATGTCAGTGATAACTATTGAAGCGGGGCTTTGCTGTGTGGCGGTTTTATACTCCTTAAGCCCTTCTTCTGCTTTTTTTTGTTCAGTAATGTCACGGGAAACAGAGATTAAACGATAGATATTACCCTCGGCATTGGATACAGGAACAAGTGTTGTGTACAAAAATCTGTTACCTGTTTTGGTAAACAATTCCTGCTCAAAGTCAATAGAAACCTTCTTTTCAACACATTTTTTATATTGAATAATTAACATGTTTGCGATTTCATTCTCATTCATTTCATCGAGACATTGCCCAACCAACATTTTGTGAGTGACTCCAACTATTTTTTCCCAGGCTGGGTTATAATCCAGCAAATTAAAATGCCCATCCTTGTCAACCTCTGACACCGTTATTAAATCAGATGTGTTTTCAAATATTTCCCTATAACGAAGTTCACTTTCCCGAAGATTTCTTGTGGCCAATAGATTTGTCAGAGAATCCCCAAGTCTTCTGCCGATTTCCTTGAAGAGCATTTTATCCCTCTCTGTCCAAATACGAGGATATGAGCACTGGTGTATCCCAAACGCCCAGGGCTTACCTATCTTGGGATAAACTGCAACAAACATTTGAGATTGGACACCAAATTGCCCGGCACTCAGTTTGTTTACCGGTCTTTCTGTCCCGGCGATGTATGTCACCGGATCTTCAGACGCCAACGCATCCCTCAGATTATCCGCTAAGTCTGATGACATCGGTACATCAATATTCTGAACACCGGCGCCCGGATATTCAGGCCGGCTGATCTCTACAGGTACACGAAAGGTCAGCGCATCAGGATCACAGGGATAGAAAAGCCACGCACGGTCGCTGCCAAACATTGAAAACACGGTATCAACAATATTCCATAACATTTTCTCGATATTTGCTTCCTGCTTGATCGCCTGGTCAATCTGTTCCAGGTTTTCCAGAAAACGAATATGATATTTGCGGTCCTCCTCCCCTACTTTGCGTTCTGTTATGTCTCTTGTAACCGTCAGTATTTGCATGGGTTTGAGATCGGCATCCCGGATAGTTGAGATTGTTGTCTCAACCCATATAGTGGAACCGTCTTTACAATATTCCTCCAATTCAACGGATACAGTTCTAAATGGGTCTGATTTCCCGGTTGCTTCCAAATCCATTTGGTAAGTAAATAGTTTAGTTATTTTTTCTAAGGATGTTGGTGTGAAAATTTGATCCAATGACATAGTAAGTGTCTCTATGGCTGTATATCCCCGTAATTTCAGTACAGACGGACTTACATACCTCATCGTAAGATCCAGGTCCAATACAGAAATTGTATCAGCCGTATTTTCAGCAATGAGACGGTACCGTTCCTCGCTTTCACGCATAGCCTTTTCGGCCTTCTTACGATTCGTCTCTGTTTCAATAAATTCAATGGCAAACGAAATATCGTTTGCCATTTCATCAAGAAGATTTATTTCATCTTCATGGAAAGAGTTTAACTCAGAATCATAGATAGTGAAGGTGCCAATAACCTTGTTAAACACAATTAATGGAAAAGAAGCTACGGATTGATATCCATATTTACTGGCATTAGCCCGCCATGGAATCATATTATCATCATCGGGAACATTATTTGATATTTTATGTTTACCTGTCCTGGCAGCAAAACCGGTTGGGCAACTACTTCTGAGCTTATCGTTTAAATCGATTTTAATTTTATCCGGGTAATCACCTTTAAAACCATTTGAAGCAACAACATCAACTTTATTGGTTTGAGGATTGATCATACCGATCCATGCAATTTTGAATTTACCGGATTCAATGGCAATCCGGCAGGCCTCGGTAAAGATCTCCCGGGTATCACGAATTCTTACAATAGCCTGGTTGATATTGCTCAGAACAGCATAGATCCGGTTTAATTTAAGTACTTGTTCTTCTGCGTGTTTACGTTTGGTAATATCGCGTGATGTTGTCATCACACTCACAACCTTCCCCTCCCGGTCAAATTCCGGGGAAGCGTAGATGTTATACCAGTAATTTATATTGTCTTCTTTTGGCCAGATAACATCGACAGTCTCGGCATTACCGCTGTCGAGCACCCTTTGAATCAGATTATGGAGAATTGCTGCACTGGCTTGAGGTAAGGGTGACTTCACTTTTGGTGAAGTGGAAAGCAATTCCTGCTCAGGAATCTGAGCCACTTTAAGGAAGATAGGATTGACATAGGTACGCTGACAATTACAGTCGTAACGGGCAATGATGTCCGGCGAGTTTTCGACCAGGGTCCGGAATACCTGTTGTCCCACGAAAAGCGCTTCCTCGGCATGTTTTCGCTGGGTCATATCCTGGGCTATTACAGCAATGCCGATAATATTGCCTTCTTCTGTTTTTATCGGACTGTGTGAAACCTGAAAGTAAAGACGTGACCGGATTTCTTCTCCTGAATATGCCTCCTCGATGATCTGTTCACCATTTAACACCCGGTCGAGATTTTGCCTGGCTTTATCCCGGTCTTCGGCTACAGTCATATAGTCGAGCAGGCAATGCCCAATTTCGATATCCACGCCATAAATGGTCTTCATCACAGAAGCATGCCCATGATTAAAACTGGTATACCTGTATTGTCTGTCGAGGGAAAAGATCAATGCATCTGTGCCGTCAATGATACCTCTCAGGGTCGAGTATTGTTCCTTTAGCGCAACTTCTGCACGCTTTCGTCCGGCTCTGCTTATAGAATCAAGCAACTCTCTTTCAATGGCCGGTAACAAGCGTTTTAAATTATCTTTCATCAGGTAATCGTGAGCACCGGCTTTCATCGTTTCAACAGTAACCTCCTCTCCGATCGTACCTGAAATAACAATAAAAGGGATATCCTGGCCAGACTCCTTTAAGATCGCTAAAGCTTCTAATCCGTTGAAATGGGGCATAATATAATCAGAAAGAATGAGGTCCCAGGTTTTATCTTCAAGTGCTGCTTTCATTTTTTCAGCAGTCGCTACAAGTTCATAATCAATATCATAACCCCCTTTTTTAATTTGATGTAGCACCAATAAAGCATCATCTTCTGAATCTTCGACGACTAAAACCCGCAATACTTTTTTCATTTTAGTGTTCTCCGTTATTAGGTGGCAATTCATTTAGCAGTAACCAATACAATCCAAGATGGCTGACTGCCTCGGCAAATTGAATGAAATCGACTGGTTTTCTTACATAACTGTTCACACCTAAGCTATAACCATTTATAATATCCTGTTCCTGTTTCGATGAAGTGAGAATTACAACGGGAAGATATTTGGTCAGTTCATTTATTCGGATTTGTCGTAATACTTCCAGCCCATCAACCTTTGGAAGTTTCAGATCCAGTAATATTACAGTGGGCATAACCGTAAGGTCACGATTGGAATATTTTCCTGTTCCGAAAAGAAAATCAAGGGCTTCAGCCCCATCGGAAACCACTGTTACTTCATTTTTGATATTATTCTTTTTTAACGCATGAATCGTTAAATCGACATCGTCGGGATTATCCTCAACCAGTAAAATAGTTTTATTTGCCATGATTTTATTATTTACGGAATTGTAAAATAAAAGGTTGTTCCTTTTTCTACTTCTCCTTCTGCCCAGACACTTCCTCCATGCCGGTGAATAACACGCTGTACCGTTGCTAACCCGACACCAATACCGGGAAATTCAGTTGCGGTATGCAGGCGTTGAAATGCACCAAATAATTTTTGGGCATGCTTCATTTCGAAGCCTGCACCGTCATCCCTGATGAAATACACGGATTTTTCGTTTTGTTGTTGGAGACCAAATTCGATGGTCGCTGTTGGGTGTTTTGACGTAAACTTCCAGGAATTCCCTATGAGATTTTCCAGAACAATTCGCAACAGACGGTTGTCTCCCTGTACAATAATCCCTTCCGGAATAATGAATTCCACCTGACGTTCTGGCTGCATTGAACTCAGCGTAGTCGCAATCTCCAGGGCAATTTTACTAAGATTCACGGGCTGAATATTCATCTCACTCCGGCTAACTCGTGAGAGATTCAACATGTCATCGATGAGCTGTGCCATACGCTGTGTGGCTAAACGTACCCGTCGAAGGTAGTTCTTCCCTTGCTCATCAATGTTATCCTGATACTCTTCCAGAAGGATCAGACTAAACCTGTCAATGCCACGCAAGGGCGCACGCAGATCATGTGATACTGAGTAAGCAAAAGCCTCCAGTTCCCGGTTTGCAGCTTCCATCTGAGAGGTCCGTTCATCAACCCTTTGTTCAAGTTCCTGGTTGAGTTTATAGATAACCTCCTCTGCACGCTTGCGAGTGGTAATGTCTTGAACCGTTCCTATAGAGCGAAGAGGATCCCCATTTATATCATAGAGAGTTACGCATTGTTCATGAACATGTTTTATCCTGCCATCAGGAAATAAAAGCCGGTGATCGATTGAATATGGAGTCTTGTTTTTTACTGATGTCGTATATGTCGAATTCACAAGGTCACGATCATCCGGGTGAATGGTGTCTAAGAATGCTTCATAAGACGCATCAAAATGTTTTGGGTCGATTTCAAACATTAAATAAATCTCATCTGACCAGATAAGAACATTTTTAACCAGATCCAGTTCCCAATTTCCAATGTGAGCAACATGCTGGGCCTCATTTAAACGGAGTCCACTTTGTTTTAATGATTCTTCTGCTTTTTTTCGTTCGTTTCGCGTACGTAAAGAGATGATCCCATCTGCAAGATCGCCTGACAGATCCTCCAATAACCGCATTTCGTCATGTGTAATGGCCTCTTTTTCTGAAGAATAAATCAGAAGAACACCAAAAACTTTTGCGTTCTCGTCTTTTAGAGGCAGAGCGATACCGGAACGATAACCGTGTTTTAAGGCACTTTCCTTCCAGGGAGTCATTTGCGGATCGCAATTGAAATCCTGTACTAAAATCACGTTACCGGTCCTGATTGCATTTCCTGCAGGCCCTCGCCCACGGTCCGTTTCATCTGACCATGAAAGCCTGGCCGTTTCAATATAACTGCTTTCTGATCCGGACCATGCAACCGGACGAATGGTCTTTGCTTCATCATTCTCTGAATATTCGACCCAGGCTAACCGATATTCCGCTTCATCACAGATGATCCTGCATATTTCTGAGAGAAGGGTCTGTTCATCTGCGGCATGCAGAAGTGTCTGGTTACAGTTGCTGATGGCCCGCAGTTCCCGGTACATCCTGCTTTGCATTTCCTCTGTCCGCTTTCGCTCCGTGATGTCTCTTACCAGGGCCAGGTTATAGGATTGTCCCTTATACTCAAAATAATTGGCATTAATCTCGACAGGGAAAATCCGGCCGTCTTTGGATTTATGCCTTCCTTCAAATAACAGGGAACCATGTAACTGAAGGTCGTTCCAATGACCGGTCCACCGTTCAGCAGGAAAATCCTGATCAATATCTGCCACTGTAATTTGGCGAAATTCATCCCTTGAATAACCCAGTATTTGACAGGCATTCTCATTAATATAATGAAAGCAGGCATTCTCATCGACAAGGAAAGCCGCCTCATGAATCTTATTCATAGCGAAGTCCATGAGTTCGGATCCTGATTCATAATAACCGTAGTTATCTTCCTTTCGAACAGCCTTTTTCATGGCTTATCCGGTTTCGACCAAGATAATCTAAAAACAGGAGAATGTCAAGAGTTGTATTGGCTAAAATTGATCAGGCAGACAACTTGTCTTCAATAATAGTTCCTCTGGAAAATAATTTAGATTTAGTTGGTCAGAGGAAAACTTCATGATATTTTTTTTAAAGTGTCTGTGAAATTGAAGAATTTCATGTAGGTTTGTCCAATTCAACGGAAATTGGGGCCATATAGCGACTTACAGATAAATACAAGGTAAACCTTCAAATTTCTATAATAGAATGTATCTGCTGGGATGTGACATCGGGAGTTCTTCAGTAAAAGTCAGCATTGTAGATGCAAACAACGGGAATTGTGCCGCAAATACCTGGTCTCCCTTGCAGGAAATGCCCATACGGGCTGTCAGGAGGGGTTGGGCCGAGCAAGATCCTGAAACCTGGTGGCAGAACCTGAAAGTCGCTGTGTATCAGGCACTCAAACAATCCGACCTGAACCCCTCAGAAATTAAAGCGATTGGAATTTCCTACCAGATGCACGGACTTGTCATGGTCGACAAAAATTATCAGGTAATTCGTCCTTCCATCATCTGGTGCGACAGCAGGGCAGTCAATATTGGAGATAGGGCAATAAAGGAAATAGGGAGAGGGAAATGTCTGAAGCATTTGCTCAATTCTCCGGGCAACTTTACTGCCTCAAAACTGAAATGGGTAAAAGAGAATGAGCCAGGTGTCTATGACCGAATCTTTAAGATCATGCTCCCTGGCGACTATATAGCCATGCGGATGACGGGTGAAATAATGACGACGGTTTCCGGATTATCAGAGGGTATCTTCTGGGATTTTGCAAACAATGACTTAGCCGGATTTCTGCTTGATTATTATGGGTTCAACCCCGGCTTGATACCGGATCTGACCGGAACCTTTGCCTTGCAGGGTAGACTGAGTAAAGCTGCTGCCGGGGATTTGGGACTCATGCCGGGAACCCCGCTTACCTATCGTGCCGGGGATCAGCCCAACAATGCCTTTTCCCTCAGGGTTCTGAACCCGGGAGAAGTAGCCGCTAATGCCGGGACTTCCGGTGTTGTTTATGGTGTGAGTGACAGGATCAGCTATGATGAAGCCTCGAGAGTGAACACTTTTGCCCATGTAAATCACACCGGAAAAGAAGTACGTCTTGGTGTATTGCTTTGTATTAACGGAACGGGTATTCAATACTCCTGGATTAAAAGAAATCTCCTTTTACCTGAAATCACCTACGATGACATGAACAAGCTTGCCTCCGGCATTCCTGCCGGATCAGAAGGAATTACCACCCTGCCCTTCGGCAATGGAGCGGAACGGATGCTGGGGAACCAGGAAACCGGGTCAGCAGTGTTTGGTATGAACTTTAATATTCACCATACCGCCCATCTTGTAAGGGCTGCCCTTGAAGGAATCGCCTTTTCATTTAAATACGGAATGGAAATAATGGAAGAGACAGGGATCAGCGCTAAGGTTATCAGGGCTTCGTATACCAATATGTTTCTTAGTCCGGTTTTCCGGCAAACCCTGGCCGATATTTCAGGTTCAACGATAGAGTTGTATGAAACCGACGGATCTCAGGGTGCAGCAAGGGGGGCCGGTGTCGGGTCCGGGTTTTATTCCTCAGCAGAGGAGGCATTTCCCGGTCTTCGAAAGATCGGGGTGACAGAACCTGAGGCGAAAAACACGGAAGCCGTCAATGAAGCCTACAACCGTTGGCTGCGTTATCTGATGAGTATGATGACATTGAACAAAACATAACAGTATAATTCTATGGAAATTGTAACAGGAAACAGGGAGTACTTTCCCGGTATCGGGAAAATCCGGTTTGAAGGCAATGAATCTGATCATCCGCTGGCATTTAAATGGTACGATGAAGACCGTATGGTCAACGGAAAGACTATGAAAGAACATTTCCGCTTTGCCATGGCATACTGGCATAGCCTGGGTGGTAACGGCAGTGATCCTTTCGGAAATGCCACCAGGGTCTTCCCCTGGATGGAAAGCAGCGATCCGCTTACCCAGGCAAAGAATAAAATGGATGCGGCATTCGAATTCATGACAAAAACCGGAATCCCTTTCTATTGCTTCCATGATTACGATCTGGCAGCCGAGGGTTCTACCATTCCTGAATCTGAAAACAGGCTCAGGATCATGGTAGATTACGCCAGGGAGAAACAAGCTGCATCCGGGGTAAGATTGCTTTGGGGTACAGCCAACCTGTTTTCACATCCGCGTTATATGAATGGTGCTGCGACCAATCCCGATTTTCATGTGCTTACTTACGCTGCCGCTCAGATAAAAAATGCGTTGGATGCCACGATTGAGCTGGGTGGGGAGAATTATGTCTTCTGGGGAGGGCGGGAGGGATATATGAGCCTGCTGAATACCAAACTTTTCTGATCGAGCCCAAACCAATGGAGCCATGCAAACACCAGTACGATTTTGATGCAGCCACCGTTATCGGTTTTTTGAACGAATATGGACTTGACAAGGACTTTAAACTGAATATTGAGGTGAACCATGCTACCCTTGCCCTGCATACTTTTCAACACGATCTGCAGGTTGCAGCCGACCATGGAATGCTGGGCAGCATTGATGCCAACCGTGGTGATTACCAGAATGGATGGGATACTGACCAGTTCCCTGTCAATATATATGAATTGACGGAAGCAATGCTGGTAATACTGGAGGCCGGCGGATTTACTTCGGGAGGAGTGAACTTTGACGCCAAAATCAGAAGGAACTCCACCGATCCTGAAGATCTTTTTATTGCTCATATTTCTGGCATGGATGCCTTTGCCCGTGCTTTGATCGTCGCATCCGGCATTCTTAAAAAATCACCCTACCACCTCCTAAGGACTGAGAGGTATGCTTCTTTCGACAAAGGGAATGGGGCTGCCTTTGAACAGGGAAAGTTCTCTCTGGCTGATTTAAGAGACCTCGCTGTTAGTTTAGGAGAGCCGGCCATGATCAGCGGTAAACAGGAACGCTACGAACAGATTATTAACCGATATATCTAGGCAACATGACAATCCAACATAAATCAGGGGAGAGCAAAGGATATGTAATGCTCCTTACCCTTGTCGCTACATTGGGTGGTTTACTTTTCGGATATGATACAGCGGTTATTTCAGGCGCTGTTAAGTCGCTGCAGTCATTTTTCATCGATCCCCTTGCCAATGACCCCCAACTGGCTCTCTCGGTAATTCTGCAATACCGGATTACTGTTGTTGTTGTTACAGCCATTGTTCTTTATACCTCATTCATCATCTTAATGAAACTTTTCGGCCAACGAAAGGGGGGTCTCATAGGGGGTATTCTCACCCTGTTTGTTTTATTCTTTATCCTTCGGTTTTTGGGAAAACCGCTGGTTTTTGACGAAGCAACCGCATCTTCTATCAAAGGGTTTACCATCTCCAGTGCATTGGTGGGCTGTATCATCGGGGGAGCTTCGGGAGGAGTGATAAGTCGGGTTTTCGGCCGGAAGAAGGGTCTGATATTAGCTGCTTTGCTCTTCACTCTCTCAGCAATCGGCTCAATGTACCCTGACGCGTTGAATGTGTTCTTTACCCGGGATATCATCTCATTTATTATTTACAGGATCATCGGTGGAGTAGGTGTTGGACTGGCCTCCATGCTTTCCCCTATGTATATCGCCGAGATCGCACCTTCAATTACTTTATCGCCCGGGGTCAATCCCAGGAATGGATCAATACTGTGGGTTGGCGCTATATGTTCGGATCGGGAACCATTCCCTGTATCCTTTTTTTAGGATGCCTCTTCTTTGTTCCGGAAACACCGCGCTTTCTTGTCCTGGTGAACCAGGAGCCGAAAGCGCTGAAAGTACTCAAACGCCTGATGGATCACGAAAATGCGGTAAAAGTCCTGGAAGAGATAAAATCTACCCTCTCTGAAAAATCATTGCCCTGGATGTCATATGGTGGACTCCTTATCCTGATCGGGATCCTCTTGTCCGTTTTCCAGCAGTTTGTGGGTATTAATGTCGTCCTCTACTATGCACCGGAGATCTTCAGAACCATTGGTGAGGGGACCGACAAGTCTTTACTCCAGACAATCATTGTCGGTGCTATCAATTTATTGTTTACCGTTGTTGCCATCTTATCGGTCGACCGTTTCGGACGTAAACCCTTACAGATCATCGGGGCACTGGGTATGGCTGTTTCCATGTTCGCCCTGGGGTGTATCTTTTATTTTAAAAGCGTTGGCTTGGGAGCCCTTTTCTGTATGCTGACTTATGTGGCCGCTTTTGCAGTTTCCTGGGGCCCGGTTACCTGGGTACTGCTGTCGGAGATGTATCCCAACGCCATCCGTAGTGTCATGTCTGTCGCCGTAGCGGCACAGTGGATCGCTAATCTGATCATTTCCTGGACATTCCCGATGCTGAATGATAATTCATTCCTGACCCAGACATTCAACCATGGTTTTGCTTACTGGATCTATGGAACCATGGGAATACTGGCCGCCTGGTTCGTATGGAAAATGGTGCCGGAAACAAAAGGCAAAACACTGGAGGAGATGGAGAAACTCTGGAAAAAGGAATAGGGTTTCTTCCCTTGCCTTATTCAACCCTGCCCTTTCAGGATGAAAAGGAGGATTTGATCATTAATTATCCATATTAATGGCGGCTTTGAACAATGAAAGAAGCATAATTTTGTTGCCTACCATTTTGTTGACTGAATAGATAAAGTCCGGGTGCTAAATTTTCTATATCAATTGAAGACTTTTCTTCATTCAATGAGCCGGATATGAGTACTCTCCCGACAGGATCTGAAATGCTGTAAGTGCATCCCGTGTATCCGGTTTGGTTCTTTACAGTAATCTTATCTGTAGCCGGATTTGGATAGATGGAAATAGATTTCTCGTTATTTATTTCCTTAACTCCTGTAGGTAACTGACTCAATTTCAGAAGAAAAACATCCTCTTGCCCGGCTGTTGTCATAATAAAAGCGTTGACAGAATCAGGATCAAAATCGGCTGTTCCCATAAAATAACCAAGAATGTATACGTTATTGGCAGCATCAACAATAACGGAAGAACCACCGTCAGCACTTGGACTTCCTATTTGTCTGGCCCAGACGAAGTTACCCTGAGGATCAAGTTTACTGATAAAAAAATCAGAACCTCCTAAAAAAGAAAAAAGACAGGTTCCCGGACCGGGATCAAAGTCAGCGGTCTCAAGGAAAAATCCGGTTGTATAAACATTTCCCGAAAGATCAACAAAGACCGACCAACCCTGGTCTTCATCAGGACCCCCCATTTGTTTTGCCCAGGTAAAATCACCGTTAACATCCAGCTTAAGAACAAAAATATCCCGTTCTCCGAAAGAAGTTAACGGATAAATTCCTGTACCGGGGTCGAAATCAGCAGTTCCGAAAAATGCCCCGGTAATATATACGTTTTCAAACCCGTCAACAGCCAGGGAATAACCATAATCATATTTCGGACCGTCAACTTTTTTAGCCCAGATAAAATTCCCCTGGGGATCCAGCTTACTGATATAAATATCCTTGTACCCGGACGAAGTAAGCTCGAAAAGACCTGGCCCCGGATCGAAATCAGCTACCCCTTCAAAGTATCCTGTCGTATATATATTACCGTTTGCGTCGACCTTAACAGAACATGATTCCTGTAGTAAATTACCACCCAGTTGTTTTACCATGATAAAATCACCATCACTATTCAGTTTGAGAATAAAAGCATCAGAAGATCCCATTGAGGTAAGGTTTTGGATATTGAGACCGGGATCAAAATCGACGGTCAGCATAAAGTTCCCTGTCGCATACACATCGCCGGAATTATCCAAAGTAATGGAGCAGCCTTTGTCCGCATCTGCATTCCCGAATTGTTTTACCCACATTAAATTACCGGAAGCATCCAGTTTGCAGATAAACACATCAAGGTCACCGGCTGAAGTGAGAAGATGAACACCGGGTCCCGGGTCAAAATCGACTGAGTCTGAGAAACCACCGGTGATGTAAATATTTCCGGAGAGGTCAAGGGCGACGGAAAAGGGTTCATCAATCCCCGGACCTCCTATTTGTTTCACCCACATCAGGTTGCCGGAAGCATCAAGTTTCAGGATAAACATATCATATTCACCGGCTGAAGTCAGGGTATTGACTCCGGGTCCCGGGTTAAAATCCGCAACCCCCTCGAAAATACCCGATAAATAAATATTACCTGAAACATCAATGGCGATGGAGGAACCCATATCACTGGAAGCACCTCCCATTTGTAGTGCCCATTCAAAGCTTTGCCCGAAGCATACTGAACTTGCCAGAAATAGAGTAATGGTGAGTATTTGAATTTTCATTGCCTGAGTTATTTGGCATTTTGATAATCAATCCACAAATATACGGATAAACGGAAATAATATTAAACTGCTTTTCAAAGCACAAGCCAATGGTGGTTTCAATTCTTGTGCTTCAACTTCAGTTAATGCGGAGAATTCATTAGTTCTTACCTTTTTTGAAATCTCATACTGGTTTTGTTCCAGTAAATTAAAATTAAAGGTTAAGCTTTAAATTATTTCATCCTTACGATGAAAGGTACCGTTGCCGCAATTTCAAATACTTGAAACCCTCGGCATTAACAAAATTGGTGATGAAGAGGAATAAATTTGATGGCAGCATTGAAAATCCTGTACTGTAAAACCGGATTTATTACTTTTGATGTGATAATTTAATCTTATGAAGAAAACCAATAACACATGACAACAGTAAACATTTATCTGACTTTCGACGGTGACTGCATGCAGGCTTTCGAATTTTACCGTAGCGTTTTCGGTGGAGAATTTTCATACATTGGAAAGTTCAGTGATATGCCGACACAGGAAGGACAACCGCCTGTGCCTGAAGCAATGAAAGATTTTATTATGCACATCGGGCTTCCAATAAGTACAGAAACTGCTCTATTGGGTAGTGATACTGGCGGAGAATGGGCTCCATCAGTAAATAAAGGAAATAATTTTTCTATATCCGTTGATACCGACAGCAAAGATAAGGCAAATGTTGTTTTTAACGCGCTGGCACTGGGTGGCATCATTACTATGCCCTTAAATACTACATTCTGGGGTTCGTACTTTGGGATGCTGACTGTGGATGGTAAGTTATGCTGAACCCAGGGATAAGAAATAAACCAAGCTTAATAATGAATATCATGAAAAGAAAGATATTATTTTCACTTATCGGCGGAGTTATACTGTTTGTTTGGATGTTTTTATCATGGGCGATGCCTAATTTTCACAAATCAGCCTCATCCTACACCCCACTTCAGGGGGAAATCTTGCAGAAATTCAATGATTTGAAATTGCATGAGGGAATGTACATGCTGGGTCAGGCAGATCCCGCCGCAACAAAAGACGAACAATGTAAGCAGTATAAGGAGCTGGATGGTAAATCATGGGCAGTAGTAAACTACCACAAAACAATGTCAAGTGATATGGTTATGCCCATGATACGTGGATTTCTGGTTGATATTGTCATCAGCTTTTTACTGTTCTGGATATTTCTTCAACAAAAGGAACCTACGCTGATGAACAGGATCTATGTTTCGCTTGCCGTTGGGATGATTGGCTTTTTCTTCTTACCATATACAAGCTTTATCTGGTATAAACAGCCAGACATTTTTGCCTACTTCGCCGACGGGATTATCCCCTGGTTAATTTTGGGGTTTATAGGACATAAAATGGCAAAGCCTGTTTCAACCACCGATAACAGCAAACTTGCCTTGTAAAATTGATCTTCCTTTCTTACTGACTCACTTGACTTATCTATACAAAAACAATCTTCCCTTTACTCAGTTCCTGTTCATCCTCAAACCGATAAGCCACTACCTTACCACCTTTGGCTATGCTGTAGTCCAAGCAGCAAATATTCTGGCGATATAGCCCAGGATCACCCTTCAACCAATAATGTCCGAAAAAGACAGGCTTTTCTTTGTCTGAATAATAACTATCATTATGTAATTGTGACAGCCAAAGCTATTACTTCTGAAAATGCAGAATTAATGGAAGAAATAGAGGAAGCGGTAAAAAACTTGAACCTGGTAAATGAAGGGAAGTTAAAAGCCCGTCCTGTTGAAGAAATGCTAAATGAGCTATAGCGTTTTTAATCAACTCCTCCAAAATAAAAATTCCCTATATATGCTCTGAAGGTTCGGATTTTCTGAATATCACTCCTGTCAAAAAGCATATGCTCACAATCGTATACTTTTCGGGTATCTAGTTTCCTTTCATCCGCTGCTTTTAGCAGTGATTCTTTTAGCTCCATCGAATTATGAATGTTACATTTGTTTACCAGGTATTCGTAATTGGGTTTAGCGATATTGATCAGACATACCACATCAAAGAAATCCCTATCCTTCTTTCTGTTTAATGCAGCCGCAATCTTGGAAGAAAACAAAATGTCCAGAGGAACTGTCCTGATGGGACATGTTATTCCAAAGCCGTTAATCGTTTTTATTTCAGGCTGATACATAAAATTGTGTGGTTCTGCTTCAATTTTAATGAAAAACTTGGCTTCTTTTTGCTGGCTCATCCCCATATTATATTTCAGTTCTGGGAAAACGAATACCCTGCGATAAGCCTTCATTTCATCATATCTCTTTTTGTCTTCAATTAAAACATCAACACCTGAAGCCTGAAGATCTTTTTCAACTTTGGTTGTCATTTCCAGAAATTCCGCTTTTGTAAAATCAAAACAATCAAAATCAAGATCTTCCGAAAACCGTTTGATATCATAAAAATAACGTAACGCTGTCCCACCCAGGAAATCTATTTTCCCTGCAAACTTCCCCGTAAATAGCGATTGTAGCATATAGTGGTGGAAATATTCCTTCACCATTTGGTCATAAAATTCAGGCTTTTGAAGATCTTGTGGATATTGTCTGACGATCTCTTGTAGGCTTATCATATGTTGTTGATTTTCTTTAAAAGGTTAACCCTGTTAGTCAGGGTCTTTATGTTGAATTTTGACAGGTAAGCATCCAGTTTTCCCCAATTCACTTCATTTTCCAGCACCAGTTCATTGAAACGGAGTTCAGAGATATCTTGTTCGGTCTTGTAGAAATCATAAAGATACAACAGGTCAAGTATGGCTTTTTCCCTGTCGGCGATCAGGAAATTTCTCTTTATACCGTTAACAGCCATTTCCTTGAATTCATATCCAAAAAAGTACTTCGGACAGATTGAATAGTACCTGTAGGTTCTGTTTGCAACTTCAAATATGGCTGTTTTCTTTGTAGTTATAGAAACCGAATCTACTATATGTTCAGGGATAATACCATAAAACATCAGGGCTTCCTGGTGACTGATATAGGAAGGGGCGTAAATATTATTAGCAATCAGGTAGTGATGATCTGTTACCATGAGTAATTCCTTGAAACAGTACCACTTATTCCTAAGTTTAATAATATATCCTGCCTTCTGCCAGTTCAACAGGTTGTCGGTATTAAATGCTGGATACAGCAAGCGAATGTGATCAATAGAGAACAATCCCTGCTGAAATAAGGCTTCCTTAAATTGTATAAAACTAAGATTTATCATGGTTCTATTTCTCCGCAAATATACGGATAAAAAGAAATAAAGAAACAGAATTTTTTACAAGGCCGAAAAATTCGACTGACCTGTGATCAACTTTGGAGCAATGGAAGTTTGTTAATTTTAAACGTCTGTTAGAAAGAATTTCATTGGGTGAAAAGATAGAAAAGTCGAAACTGAAGGTAGTTAATTTCGTAATACATGATCCAATTGTTTAAGTCTTTCTTTGTCATTATGGTTGGAGGTTAAGTACCAACCGAAGTAAGGCCAATTTTGACTTCCAAAAGGGATTTGGATTTGCCCATGGGCAAATCCAAATCCTTCGAATCATGCATTCTTATTTTCCGAAAACTGTGTATTCTTATTTTCCGAAAACTGTGTACTGGTAGTTACCGATTTCTGTGCAGTGTTATTTGCTGGTTACAACTTCAAGTTCTTGAACAAATCAAAACGAAATACTATAATAAAGAAACCAACATTGAAACAGTTGAAAAATGGACATTGATTTCGACACATACGGCACGACGAACATTTATTATTACTAATTCGATATTAAAAGGATTAAGAATCAATGATATAATGAAAATGACTGGACACCAAAAACTGGAAACCCTTCAGGTTTATATTGAAAAATATAAGCCTGTTTCCAAAGCTGATGTGAAGCGTCTTAATTTTATGAAAGCACCCAGGAAGAAGGTGGAGAAGAAATGATATCACAATTCCATTAATCCATAAATATGCGGATAAACAGAAACAATATAAAGTTACTTTTCAAAGCACAAAGCAAAGTTGGTTTCAATTTCTTGTGCTTCAGCTTCAGTTAGTGCGGAGAATTCATTAGTTCTTGCTCGTTTTGAAATTTTACCCTGGTTTTGTTCCAGAAACCTTACCAATAAAGCAACTGTTTTATCAGGCATTTGAAATTTGTCATCCAGCCAGTTTTTGAAAGTATCATACTGGTGCAGGTACTTAACCTCTTCAGGGATGATTTTGTTAATGGTAAAGTCAACGCAGTCAAATAAAAATTCAGCTTGTTCGGTGGCATCGAAATACCTGTAGTAATCAATGGTGTCATTCAAAACCTCAATATTGTTATTAGATTTATTCTTCCAGGAGATGAAATCGAGCAGTGGATGATAAAAGTCTTCAAGGACTTGTCTATAGTCTTCAAGTTTTTCAAGTATCGCAGCAGAAACTGGGAAAATGATCCCCTGTGGTGTAAAGTTCAATTTTGACAGAAGATGGTGTATGATGTAGCGATGTATCCTCCCATTACCATCGACAAAAGGGTGTATAAACACAAAGCCAAAAGCAATACTGGCTGCTGATAGGACAGGATGAAATACCTTACCATCAATCATTTCAGTCGTGGCAATCAACCCGTCAATGAGTGTTTCAATATCCTGCCATCTGGCTGAAATATGATCTGGTATAGGTTCACCTGTTGATCTGTCGTGTTCGCCAACAAAACCTCCTTCAGTACGAAACCCTAATTTTACAAAGCGGCTGTTTTCAATTACGATTTGCTGTAGACGAATTAGTTCATCAGTAGTTAACTTTTTATTTCCAGCTTGGCCTAGTGCTTTCCCCCATCGCATCGCCCTATTTGGTGTCGGGTTTTCACCCTCGATAGTAAAAGATGCTTTTGAATCTTTTATTAACAGAAACGCTGAAGTGCGAAGTAAAATGTCTTTATGGACACCCTTGATTACTGTTCCAGCTTTTTCAGAAAGATTTTCCTTAATATAGTTATCTAATGTGGTCGTTCTGTATATTAACGGACAAAAGTTAACTGTTCCAGGAAGGTTGTTTTTAATCCTGTGACGTGATGAATTTTTACTAACACTACTGGCATATTGCAGATTTTCATCCATTAACATTTTGTAATTCCCTTCTTTTAGATCTGGAATCTCTATAGTTAATTGCGTTAGCCATTCATACAGAAACCAAATTTTTCTGCTGTATTGTCCTAATGGCTCACTTTTCACCCAACTTTCTACTACCCCTTTTTCAACTAGTTCATACAGTTTCTTAAAAAACAGAAGGTTAATGCCCTCATATTTCAGCGCAAAAACTAAATGATCATACAAGGTATCCTGTGGTTCATGCCTTGGAGTAAAAACTCGCCAACCTGATGTTTGATATTGCCTCCTTTTCTTGCTGATCAGCGAAAGTATAGATGGAAGTGGGACTGGAAGCTGTAAGCTATCGATGATAGCACCATAGCCAACCAATTTGCCAGGTTCAGGAGCTGTCCTGCCGTGAAATATGGTTATTTCTTGTGATAATTGCTTATTATTCATCTCCTGTTGTGAAAAATGATTACTGCAAAGATAAGGGAAAAACAGTTATTAGTTGTGAAATATGGTTACAATTATACCATTATGGTGAAATATAGTTACAAACTACTCCTCATAAAACTCCCAGCACACCTGACCAAGATAATCATGAAACCCCCACCCGATATTAATGGTATCACGAACCACCTTAACCGCCCTGATTTTAAATTTATCCAGGATGTTCTCCTTTTTCATAAGCGTTAATGCTTTATGATAAACCCCAGCTAAACTGTCATAAAAAGGTTAATCTATATCACCAAAGTCGTTAGTGAATACTACTCCCATCTCCACATAGTAAAGCATCAGATCTGCCACCAGATCAGGTGATCCCCCCAGTTTTTTAAAATCTGATATGGCTGATTTCCCGTCTGAAAGTCTCAATTTATAGCCACGCTTGGGATAAAAAGCTTCTTTAACCTTCTCTTTATACTTCTTAAAAAGTTCCTTTTCGTCGGGGTTAATATAAAAGTCGAAGTATTCTGATACGGCTTTGTTCATTTTGTACAGATCAGCGATAAGTTCGACCAGTTTGTTATGGTCGAGCTTTTTAAGTTCCTTTTTTATGTCGGTTAGGCCCATGACTTAAATTTAAATCTCATCTAAACACTCGATTAAGCTCTTCATTGCTATTAAAGCAAAACCCCTGTTTTCATATGTCATCTTAGCAAGGGTCGGAATTTCAATAAATCTATACCATACTACTGTAAGCAGTGCTTTTGATTTTACCTTATTCAAATCAATAGCGGTGATATTTGATTGTTCCGACATATCAGGTTCACCTTCGAGATATTTTAAAAGATAAATGTTACGTTTCTGTAGCTTTTCATACTGCTTTTGTGTTAACTTCTTGGTTTTTATTCCATTTTTATCTTTGAAGAATTCCCAGATAATCATTCCGATTTTAATGACTTCCCCATGTTCTTCTGGTAACAGGTCAAAATGAAAGCCCATTATAACGGATATCATAAACGGCTGATATTGGTAGATGTCATCCATTAATTTTTCAGCAGTGGCGACATCAATATTGTTTATCTTAGCAAGGATTGGTGCTAACTCTTGAATTTCAATCTTATCGAGTTCAGATATATTCAGTTTCGGCTTCATAATTCTGTTTTACCTGGATGGTAGGTTATCCCACCACTCCAAAAATTTGTTGATCAGCTTATAATTAACAGATTTCTTGTCTGTCAGTTCCACCTCACATAAAGGAACAATATATTTAAATCGTCCTACTTTAACCTCGACCAGCATTCCGTACATATCAATATAATTGTCCACCTTGGTTACCAGCATCTTGGTCCCATAAGGGATACTGTCACTATCATCAAATACCGCCTTCGCCTCAAATGGGACGACGAGTTCATCCTTCAATTTATTGAACCATACAGTGGCTTCGTTATCGGTATCTTTACTTTTCTTGGCTAATGGTTTCATTTGTCGGTTATGGTTACACCTTTTATGCTATCCTTCATCTAATAAGCTAAACCACCACGAAAGATATTCATCCACTGGTTTGAAGTTCTCGGTTAAGATATCACTCACAGCAAGCTCACATAGCGGAATGGTATAGCATTCCCTACCGACGGTAATTTCCACCATAACACCGCATTGATCAAAGTAATCGGTTATTTTCGTAACGATTACCTGGGTGTCTTTGGGTAAAACTTCATTTAGACCCGATATGATGACAGCTGAGAATGGGATAACTATATTATCTGTTAATCTATTGAACCATAACCTACCTGCTTTTTCGATGGCGGTTGTTTTAATACCGTGACCTGAAGTATTATCCCACTTTGTTCCCCGCCAGTCATATAGTATACCCCCAACCTGACAAACTGGACAAGACCAATGGATACAATAGGTTATTATGCTGTGAAGTATATCAATAACCCCCTTACAGTTCTTTTTAAAGCATGGGATACTTGGTTTTTCGCCATCATCCTGTTGTTGCTGAGTAAAGGCATCAACGATCATGGCTTGAAATCCAGCAAGTTCTCTGGCTTGTTTAGGCATCCCTTTGGCGATATTCCCTTCGTCGTCGAAGTGGTGGGTCATGTTAGTGATGTACATTTTCTTGGTTATGGTTGACGGAAGTCGGTGGTCTATGGTAAAGCAAGCAAATGTATAGATTTTCCGCCTTTTTCTATCTTTGGGTAGGGTCAGGATTGTTGGCACATATTTGGCACTTAAAAAGCGAAAGCCCCTGATTATCAGGGGCTTTCTGTGGTGTCGACTGGAATTGAACCAGTGACACACGGATTTTCAGTCCGTTGCTCTACCAACTGAGCTACGACACCCTTCGGTTAGGAGGGCGCAAATGTAGAGGATTTTTTTTTAATTGGCAAAATTTTTTGAAATTCGTCGCGGTTTCCGGGCGACAGTTGGCAGTCAGCAGTTGGCAGTGGGCAGTCGGCAGTTGGCAGTTGGCAGTGGGCAGTCAGCAGTCGGCAGTCGGCAGTTGGCAAAATGGGAAAGACACTGATACATACACTGGGACATCGGTATATTGGTATACCGGTAAACTGGCAAATTGAAATTTAGCCAGTGGTTATCGGATAATGTGTTGTTTAATTCCTTAATTTTGTGATCATTAAGAAGAAGTGATGGAAAAGAAGTTTGTGATTGATGTGGGAAATACGCTGATGAAGGCGGCTTTGTTCCGGGGGGTTGAGGCTGAGCGAACCTGGGTGTGGGAAGGGGATAAATACGACAGCTTACTGGCTGTAGCTGAAGAAATGAAGCCGTATGCCGGATTGATCCTGTCAACGGTACGTGAACTGCCGGAGGAGGTGTGGGAAAAGATACGCACCCTGGGATTTTTTATGGAACTGGACGAAAAGACCCCTTTACCCATTAAGAATCTTTATGATACGCCGGCCACCCTGGGAAAGGACAGGCTGGCAGCAGCAGTCGGCGGCCATAGGCTTTACCTGGGCGAAAATGTCCTGATCATCAATGCCGGGACCTGTATTACTTATGATGTAGTGACATCTGCCGGTGAGTATATCGGTGGAAGTATTTCCCCCGGTTTACGCATGCGGTTGAAAGCCCTCCACACTTTTACGGGAAGATTACCGTTACTTTCTCCTGAACCCGGTTACAGCTTTCCCGGAAGGAACACAAGGGACAGTATCCTTTCCGGTGCGCTGCAGGGTGCCATTGAAGAGGTAAAAGGAATGATCAACCGCTACAGGCAATCTTTTCCGGATATAAAAGTACTGCTGAGCGGCGGTGACATCTCTTTCTTTGAGAATCCCTTAAAAAGTGGCATCTTTGTGGTTCCAAATATTGTCCTCATTGGCCTGAATGAAATCCTGGATTATAATGTCTAAACGCGTCGTACGAAGTCTTTTCTTCTTGTCTTTTCTCTTTGCCGGTTTGTTGACCGATGCCCAGAAACCGCTGAGTTCCCCGTATTCCCGCTATGGAATCGGCGATATTTTCAGACCTACCAACAACCAAACCATGTCGATGGGTGGTGCAGGTATCGCGTTACGGAGCCCCATGTTCGTCAACTTTGCCAATCCTGCCTCTTATACGGCCTTCGACACGCTTACTTTCGTTTTTGAAGGAGCGGTGGTAAGCAATACCCAGACGCTGAAAACCCAGGATCTGAGCCAGAAAGCCAACTTCACCACCCTGAAAAGCCTGGTTTTTGGCTTCCCGGTGGCCAGCTGGTGGAAGGCCAGTATGGGTATCCTGCCTTACAGCCAGGTAGGGTATAAAGTGGGTGATGTACAGGTTGTTGACAATGTTGGAAAGGTAAAGATCAACTACGAAGGTGACGGAGGATTCAACCAGGTTTACATGGGGCACGGGTTCAAGCTGTCGAAAAATGTATCGGTCGGTGTCAATATCTCCTATCTTTTCGGAACCATCAGCAGACAACGCGCACTGACCTTTCCTGATTCCACCTATATCAGGTATTTCAAGGTAGAAGACGAGATTTCGGTGAGTGATTTCTTACTCACATACGGAGTACAATATCACAAGACCCTGGGCAACGGAATGCTTTTCAATGCAGGCGCCACTTATTCCGCATCTACTCCGCTGAAATCCAGAGAATCGGTGCTTTCAGTCACCTATAATGAGGGAAGTACCGGTATTGTATATGTGAAGGATACCATCGAATTACAGCCTTCCATTAAGGGGACCATTGTAGTTCCCTCTTCCTTCGGGCTGGGTGTTGCATTGGAAAACCCCGAGAAATGGTTACTGGCCGCTGATTTCAAGACACAAAACTGGAAGAAATTCAAGATATTCGGGGAGCAGGATTCATTGAAGAACAGCATGGAGGCCGATCTGGGCTTCCAGTTCATCCCAAATAACAACAGCCTGTCCAGTTATCTTCAGAAGGTAAATTACAGGGTAGGGATACGATATGCCAAAACATACCTGCAACTGCACTCCCGTCAGCTGGATGAAATCGGATTCACTTTCGGGTTCGGACTGCCGCTGGCAAGGACCAAGTCGAGGGTTAACCTGGGCTTTGAACTGGGTCGAAGGGGTACCACCAGCGATCATCTGATCCAAAACAACTACTTTATGGTCACCCTGGGTGTATCCGTTTTCGAGAATTGGTTCTACCGCAGGAAATTTGAATAAGT
>JAPLDE010000071.1:82263-84647 GCA_026391855.1 Bacteroidota bacterium
AGAACACATACCTTTACTTTTCTGTTTTTAACCGGACTCCTGATAAGCAGTTGTTTTTTCCTCTCCTGCGAAAACGACATTCAGAAGATCTCGCGGATCATGTATGCCGATACACTCCCGGTCGAATCAGCCAAAGACATTGAGGTGTTGTACAGTGATTCCGCCGAAGTGATGATCTGGATGATCAGCCCCCGGCTCGACCGATATGCCGGTTCGGAACCCTATACCGATTTTCCGAAAGGAGTGAAGGTGGTGTTTTATGATAAGGGACTGAAAGAGAAGTCGTTGCTTACCTGTAACAGCGCAAGGATCTTTGAAAGGACCAAGATCATGGAAGGTCGCGGGAAAGTGGAAATTGTTAACAGGCAAAAATTGGAGAAACTTAATACCGAGCACCTGGTGTGGGACGAAAGAAAACGGAAGATATACTCCAATGAGTTCGTGAAGATCACTACCCGGGACAGAATCTTATACGGACAGGGATTTGAGTCGGACCAATCCTTCGACAACTGGAGCATCACCAAACCTACCGGCAGTTTCAGTATTGATAAAGAAAAATAGTTGACGAATGGTTAATCATAAGTATTAAAACACTGATAATGAGCAATATAATAATCATTGTTATAACACTTATTTTTTCGGCATTTTTCTCCGGTCTTGAAATTGCCTTTATCACGGTCAACCGTCTGAAGATAGAGGTTGATAAGAACCAGGGGAAGTATTATGCCAGGATATTATCGGAGTTAACGAAAACGCCTTCAAGGTTTATTGGTTCCCTGCTGGTCGCCAACAACATTGCCATTGTTATATATGGTATCGTGATGGAAGAATTGCTTGGTCCGTTACTGATCTCGGCACTGCCCCCTGTTTTTCTTAACGCGGCCTGGATACTGATTTTGCAAACCCTTATCTCCACTTTTATCATCCTCATCATTGGTGAATTTATCCCAAAGACCCTGTTCCGGATCAACCCGAATTCAGTCCTGAAGATCTTTGCCCTCCCGGCATACCTTTTCTATGTGGTCTTGTATCCGGTTGTATACCTGTTTACTACATGGTCGGAAAGGTTGCTCAGAAACTATTTTAAGGTTCAGCTGGTAACCGACAACTACGTATTTACGATGGTTGACCTGGATAACTATCTGAAGGAATTTTCGAGTTCGAACCCGGCACCTGCAGCAGAAATTAACACTGAGATCCAGATGTTCCAGAATGCGATGGAGTTCAGGTCGGTGAAGGTAAGGGAATGCATGGTGCCGCGGACTGATCTGAAAGCCCTGGAAGATACGGAAGAGATCAGCAGGTTGATGCAACTGGCTATTGAAACCGGGCATTCGAAAATTCTCATTTATAAGGATTCTATTGATAACATTATTGGTTACACACATACGTTTGACCTTTTTCATAATCCCTCCACTATACAGGAAATCCTCAAACCGGTGCTGATCGTTCCGGAGAGCATGTTTGCCAACCAGGCGCTTCAACTGTTGCTTCAGCAGCGGAAAAGTGTTGCTGTGGTAGTGGATGAATTCGGGGGAACGTCGGGGATAGTAACCATGGAGGATATCATTGAGGAGATATTCGGGGAGATCCATGATGAATATGATGTAAACGACAAGGTGGAAAAACAGGTGGGAAAGAATGAATATCTGTTTTCCGGAAGATTGGAGATCGATTACCTGAATGAAAAATACAACCTTATGTTACCGGTCTCGGAGGAGTATGAGACGCTGGCCGGCTTTATTATCAATTTCCATGAAAGCATACCGGAACTCAATGATGAAATTATCATCGACCCTTATGTTTTCACCATTACCCAGGCCCGGGAAAACCTTATCGAGCAGGTTCGGTTAAGAATAATTGTTTGAGAAAAATGTGATCATCATCTCAAAGAATACCGCTTCATGGTCACATGATTACAATCAGTATATCCCCTTCCATCACATTATCCCCTTTGTTCACTTTTATCTGTGTCACATTACCTTCTTTGTCGGAGTTGATGTTGTTTTCCATTTTCATGGCTTCCAGGGTGATCAGTTTCTGTCCGAAGCGAACGGCATCGCCTACATTGACATGAACAGCCAGTATGGTACCAGGCAGGGGTGATTTGATGTTCCCGCTGCCTTTGGGAGCCGACGGGCTGGCGGTTTTGGCTGTAATGGCGGAGGTATCAGTGGAAGGTACGGCAGCGGACCTGACCAATTGCGGTGTTTTGGAAGCAGGGATCGACAGGTTAACTTCGACCATATAAGGATTGCCATTGACGATCACTTCGGCTGAATTGTCTTTTACATCATCCACTTCAACTTCGTATGGGTTACCGTTGATACTGAACTTGAACTTCTTCATAATTAATTGAGTCTTACAGGTTTATCGCAGTCTGG
>JAPLDE010000071.1:84668-88770 GCA_026391855.1 Bacteroidota bacterium
GAGAGGAATGTTAGAGTGTTTTTTGGGCGGGTTCAGGTCTTTTTTAGTCGCCAGCGATTGCAGGGCACGAATGACACGGAAGCGTGTGTTTCTGGGTTCGATAATATCGTCGATATATCCATACCTGGCAGCATTGTATGGGTTAGCGAATTTTTCCTTATAGTCTTCCTCGTGTTTGCGGATGAATTCATCTTTTTCAGTAACATCTTCAATTTCAGCAAGTTTCTTCTGGAAGAGGACTTCAATGGCTCCCTTTGGACCCATGACAGCAATTTCGGCGCTTGGCCAGGCGTAATTGATATCCCCGCGAAGGTGTTTGGAACTCATCACATCATATGCTCCACCATAGGCTTTTCTGAGAATGACCGTTATTTTCGGGACAGTGGCTTCACCGTATGCGAACAACAGTTTTGCCCCGTGGAGGATTATCCCTCCGTATTCCTGGGCAGTTCCGGGAAGGAAGCCGGGAACGTCGACAAAGGTTACAAGCGGAATGTTGAAGGCATCACAAAAACGAACAAAGCGGGCTGCCTTACGGGAAGCATTGATATCGAGCACCCCGGCCAGGTAGTTCGGCTGGTTGGCCACAATACCCACGGAAATGCCGTTAAACCTGGCAAACCCTGTAACGATATTCGGGGCATAGTGTCGCATTACCTCCATAAACTCGCTGTAGTCGACTATGGCATGGATGACATCTTTAACGTCATATGGTTTGTTGGGACTGTCGGGGACAATAGTGTTCAGCATATCGTCTTTCCTGTCGATGGGATCGGTACAGGGAACCAGAGGGGGGTCTTCCAGGTTGTTCTGGGGCATGAAGCTGATGAGTTTGCGGATCAACATGATGCCTTCCTGTTCATCCTCGGCAATAAAGTGGGTAACCCCTGATTTTGTGCCGTGGATGGTAGCTCCGCCAAGTTCATCGTCGGTGACCACTTCACCGGTAACGGTTTTCACCACTTTAGGACCGGTAACGAACATATAGCTGTTTTTCCGGGTCATGATAGTGAAATCGGTCAGGGCAGGTGAATACACAGCTCCTCCGGCACAAGGTCCGAAGATGGCGGAAATCTGAGGGATGACACCAGATGCGAGAATATTACGCTGGAAGATCTCGGCATAGCCGCCCAGGCTTTTTACTCCTTCCTGGATACGGGCTCCTCCACTGTCGTTAATGCCTATCACCGGGGCACCCACCTTCATGGCCTTATCCAGGACTTTGCAGATCTTCAGGGCATAGGCTTCGGAAAGGGAACCTCCGAAAACAGTGAAATCCTGGGAAAAGACATATACCAGGCGGCCGTCTATGGTCCCGTAACCGGTGATTACCCCGTCGCCCATATATCTTTCCTTTTCCAGTCCGAAGTCATGACAATTATGGGTAACGAACATATCGAATTCTTCGAAACTGCCCTCATCCAGGAGAAGGTCTATCCTTTCCCGGGCGGTTAACTTGCCTTTTTTATGCTGGGAATCAATACGTTTCTGACCACCACCCAGTTTTGCCTGGGCTCTTTTCTCCATTAATTCTTTGATCTTATCTTCCAACGTCATAATTTCTGTTTTAGGTAATGGTTAAACATTTTTATCCTCGCATAGTTCAGTAAGCACACCAAAGGTGGATTTTGGATGGAGGAAAGCAATACTCAGTCCTTCGGCGCCTTTACGGGGAGTTTTATCGATGAGTTGAATGCCCTTGGCTTCCGTTTCCGACAGGGCTTCTTCCAGGCCATTGACAGCAAAGGCAATATGGTGAACCCCTTCTCCCTTTTTTTCGAGAAATTTTCCGATAGGCCCTTCAGGATCAGTAGATTCAAGTAATTCGATCTTGGTTTGTCCGACCTTAAAAAAGGCAGTTTTCACTTTCTGGTCTTTAACTTCTTCAACAGAATAGCACTTCAGACCGAGGACCTTTTCATAATAAGGGATGCTCTCTTCAAGATTTTTCACGGCAATCCCGATGTGTTCGATGTGGGTGAGGTTCATGGCAGTAATTTTTTACAAAGGTAATTTCCTTTTTCTGATATTAAAAGAATCACATTTCCATGGGTAAATCATGTGTTACTAAACACATCTACAGTTGTTTACCTTACCTTCAGTTAATGTTGGTTCTATCCGGAAACAACCCTTATTAAGGCTTGGCTGACCCGGTAAGCGCATCAAAATAGGCCTGGGGGACCTGGTAGCCCAAGGCCTCCGCTTTATGGGCATCCTCAACGGCTCTTGATTTGTCACCCATCATTTTATAGGAAATGGAACGGTTGTAATAATACACGCCGGCTTGCGGATTTCTAAGTATTGCATCTGAAAACCACGGGATACTCCCCTTATAATCCTGTTTCACCTGGTAGTTAATGCCGATACTTGAGTAGATCCTGTCGTCATCGGGTTTAAAAGCCAGGTAATGCCGGTAATCGGCAATGGCTTTATCAGGTTGTCTCGACTTTTCAAAGACCAGTGCCCTGTTCATAAACGCGACCGGGAACAGCGAATCGGTCTTTATGGAAAGATCCAAATAATAGAGGGCTGAATCATATTTCTCCCTTTTTCCGAAAATGGCACCCAGGTTAGCATAGAGCCGGTTCCTGTCGGTACCAAGCCTTTTATTTTTCAAGGCTACCCGGTAATCGGAATATGCTTCAGGATCTTTGCCGGAATCAAAGAACAAGTTGCCCCTGTTCATCCAGTATGTCCCGTCTGTAGGGTCAAGTCTTATTGCGATGTTATAATCTTCCAGTGATTTGGGCCACTGGTTTGTTTTCCGGTAAAAGGAAGCCCGGTTGGCATAGGATGTGGCAATTCTCTCAGGGTATTTTTCAATCACATCGGTCCATAGCGTTTCGCTGTCCTTCCATACCCTGCAACGTTCCGAGGCCGCGATGATAAAGACAATACTGATGAGGCCCATGACAACTATGATGACATTGCGCATGGATCTGTACTTTTCGCTGAAGTGCTGGGCAGCCCAGGCGGCCAGGAAGAAAAGCCCGATATACGGAATATAGGTGAAACGGTCGGCCATGTATGCTTGTCCTGCACCCAGTATCTGCAACAGGAACATGATATTAAAGAGGAAAAAGACACTGCCGAAAATAACCGCCCTGCTTATCTTACGTGTCAGGAACACCAGGTATGCGAGGCCCAGGAGAAAGAGGGGAGTGAGATAGCAGATCAGGGGCAGGGGCTTGCCGGGCCCGACAGGATAGGGATAGTAAACACTCAACGGGGATGGGAAGATCAGTTTGACAAGGTAATTGGCCAGGGAATACATTCCAAAGAAGAACCTCTCAACAAAAGAGTAGGCCTGGTTAATGTCCAGGGACCCTGACTTCCGGAGGATGAAAATACCTGCAACCCCGAAGATCAGCGCAAGGAGAAAGTGGGGCAGTTTTTCCCAGATCAGCGTTAGCTTCAACGGCCGGTTAAAGTAATAATCGAGCAGCAACATGCTCAATGGAAGAGTTACTGCCTGGATCTTGGAAAATAACGACAAAACAAAAAAGATCGCGGCCAACAGGTAGAATTTTCGCCTGCCTTTTTCATTCACTATATAATAGATATATGAGAGTAGAGAAGAAAGATAGAATAAGCTGAATAACAAGTCTTTACGTTCCGTAACCCAGGCAACGGATTCTACCCTCATGGGATGTATTCCGAAAAGAAGGGTTCCAAAGACAACATATACAAGATTTAATTTAAGCAGCCGCAATATTAAAAAGACAAGTAAGACACATAATAAGTGAAGGATCAGGTTATTAACATGATAAGGAACCGGATTTAACTTAAAATAGTGATATTCCAGCGCAAAGCTGAGCAGGGGAATGGGAACATAGGTCCCGTTCACCGGTGTGGTCCACATTTGTTGGAGGTTGTTGGCTGATAAATTTGTAATTATCAGGTTATCAGTAACATAAACTCCATCATCCCAGGTTTCAATAAAACCATTTTTCAGGGTTGGAGAGAAAACCAGGGCGGTTATAAAAAGAATAGCAAACAGGCAGATTCGTTCTATCCTTTTATTTCCTTTGGGGGGCTTTACTTTTACTGAAGTTTTTTGGAGCGGTTGTTTGGTCGGGGACTTACCTTTCCTGCTGGGCTG
>JAPLDE010000071.1:88801-102040 GCA_026391855.1 Bacteroidota bacterium
GTAAAAATTTTTTCAATAATACTCATAATTAGCCAAATATCCGGCTAAAGAACCATCAGGTTGCAACCCCTGATATCACTGGCATCAAATCTGCCCAGGACTTCAAAGCTCCCTTTTTCATTAACTTTTCCCAGGTCCTGTGTGGCGATAAAGGAGCAGGAGTATAGGTTTGCGAGGTCAATCACATTGATACCGCCTGTTATTCCCGGGTTGATGAGGGTTATGGGGTCTTCGCTGTCGCGGATAAGGATTTTCATCCATGGAGGAGGCTGAAACAATCCATTTCCTGAGGACCATGCCTGAGAAAGCAATTCAGTCATCCCGTATTCAGAGTGAATGGCAGGGACCCCCATGGCGGCTGATAGCTTCCGGTGAAGTTCCTCCCGGGTCAGTTCTTCTCTTCTGCCCTTCATTCCCCCGGTTTCGACGATGATCAGGTCAGGAAGGCATACCGGATATTCTTCAGCCAGTTTGAGCAGCGCAAAGCTGACCCCGAGTAAGAGGGTTTTCCTCCTTTCTTTCTCAGCTTTCAGCAGGGTTAAAAAAAGGCTTTTATAATTGTGGAGGTAAAATCCGCTTAAAGGATGTTTTGATCTCGTTATCAATTCATTGGCCATAAATACCAGGGAGGAGTGTTGCTGCTCCAGGTAGGAAGGAAGAAGAGCAAGGATAATATATTCTTCCGGATCACCATAAAAGATCCCGAAAGAATTCATAAAACTCTGAATATACAGTGATGTGCTGGACACAGGGTGTCTGCTTCTTTTTTCTCCGGTGGTACCGCTGCTGTAAAAACTGATCTCAGGCGGCTTGTCACCGGTCAGTATAAACTGGGATTTGAACAACTCTATGGGCAGAAAAGGGATCTGACGGTAATGATTTACCTGCCCGGGATTAACCCCCAATTGCCTGACAAAGGCCTGGTATACCGGGTTGTGTTTATACTGGACCTGAAATATAAGAAGGGCCAGTTCGTTAAAATTCTGGTCGGAGTTGACAGAGAATAACCGTTGAAAGAACTTATCGGTAAATGGCATTTTTGTATCTTTACAACATGAAAAACAAGCATTTCTTTCTTGCCGGTAAGGCAAGTCAGAACAACCATACAGGGATTTTCCGAATAGTTGTCCTCCTTCTCCCGGTCTTTCTTTTACCCTCATGCCTGAAGAAAGAACATTTTCCGGATACGCCCGCTATTGAATTTGTGAGTTTCACAAAGATACAAAATGACACAGGCATTGATGATAAAGGTATTTTAAAGCTGAGTTTTACCGATGGTGACGGAGATATCGGACTGGCCCAGTCTGATACACTTCCACCCTTCAATATAGGCAGCCAATGGTATTATAATTTCTTCATCACTTACTATGAAAGGCAAAAAGGAGTGTTGACCAACGTTAACCTCCCGTTTACCAATAATTCCCGTATTCCTCCTCTTTATAATTCAGGATCAGCCAAGTCAACCAAAGGAGAGATAGAAATAGAGCTATTTATCAATAACCCTACTTCTGCCTTTGATACAATAGCTTTTGAGGTATCCATTGCCGACAGGGCATTACATGTCAGCAACCGCGTGCTGACACCAGATATTGTGATAAAAAAGCATTAACTCATCCTACAATCCTTTTACCCTTCTCATGCAAAAAGCCCTGTCGAAAAGGAAATATGTTATTGTCCTGATATTCTATATCACAGGCATTTTATTTGTCATGAGGCTGTTTTATATCCAGATCATCGATCGCAGCTACCTGCTGTCGGCCAATAGCAATGTACTGCGGCATATAACCCAGTATCCGGCCAGGGGACTGATATACGACCGTAAAGGGAAGCTGATGGTTTACAATGAGGCTACTTATGACCTGATGGTCATACCTCGTCAGGTGAAGAATATAGACACCCTTGAGTTATGCCGACTGGTCGGTATCGATTTACCCACCTTCCGCGACAGGATGAAGAAGATTCGGGAGTATTCGGTATACCGGCCCTCGGTATTTGAGAAACAGATTTCGAAGGAGGCCTATGGTTTCCTGGAAGAAAAGCTTTACAAATACCAGGGTTTTTATGTGCAGCCCAGGACCCTGAGGAAATATGGCAAGCCGATAGCCGCCCATACAATGGGTTATGTTGGTGAGGTGAGTCCTGATATCTGTGAAAGCGATCCATACTATAAATCAGGCGATTATATCGGCATTAGCGGGATCGAGAAATCCTATGAAGAAAACCTCCGCGGACATAAAGGAGCCAAGATCATCATGGTTGATGTTTTTAACCGTGAAAAAGGCAGCTTCCAGGACGGGAAGTACGATACGATCGCTGAGATGGGAAAAAACTTATATGCCTCTCTGGATATGGAAATCCAGGAATACGGCGAGCTGCTGATGACAAACAAGAAAGGCAGTATTGTTGCCATTGAACCATCCTCCGGAGAGATCCTTGCCCTGGTTTCCAGTCCTACCTACGATCCTAACCTGCTGGTAGGCAGGGTAAGGAGTTTCAATTATAATATCCTTGCCCAGGATAGTCTTAAGCCATTGTTTAACAGGGCTTTACAGGCAACATACCCGCCAGGGTCCACCTTCAAGCTGGTCCATGCACTGGTCGGATTGCAGGAAGGGGTCCTTAATCTTCAGACACGTTATGGATGCTCAATGGGTTACAGCTTTGGTTCGGTCCATGTCGGCTGTCATGCACACGGTGGCCCGCTCGACCTTATTGGATCTATCGCTATTTCCTGTAATGCATACTATTGCAATGTTTTCCGGACTATACTCGATAATTCTGAATTTCCTAACCAGGCTGAGGGGTATCGCACCTGGAGGAACTATGTCACCTCCTTCGGGTTCGGGTCCCGGTTCGATACCGATATCCCCAATGTGTTGAGCGGATTTATTCCCCGCAATGAGTATTTCGACAAATATTACGGAAAAAATCGCTGGAAGTTTCTGACTATCATTTCATTAGCAATCGGGCAGGGTGAAATCCTGACCACGCCCCTTCAGCTGGCCAACCTGGCTGCCACTATGGCTAACCGGGGTTATTATTATACGCCTCACATTATCAAGGCAGTGGGTGATCTGAACCACCAACAGGAAAAATACAGGGAAAAACATACGGTTCCTATTTCCAGGCAATATTTCGAAATGGTGGTGGAAGGGATGTACCAGGTTGTGGAATATGGAACAGCTCATTATTACAAAATGGATTCCATTCCCATCTGCGGGAAGACCGGTACTGCCCAAAACCCGCATGGGAAAGACCATTCCATTTTTATTGCCTTTGCTCCAAAGGACAACCCGAAGATTGCTATTTCGGTTATTGTTGAAAATGCCGGTTTTGGGGCGACCTGGGCGGCACCCATCGCCTTCCTGATGATAGAAAAATACCTGAAAGGATCGATAGCCAAAAAGGAGGTCGAGGAAAGAATGATAAACGGCAACCTGATGAATGTAAAATAGATGAGAGAAGAAAGAAATATCTTCAGGAATATTGACTGGATCCTGGTCTTTTTATACCTGGCACTGGTTGTTATAGGCTGGATCAACATTTATGCAGCCGTGTATAACGAACAGCATGGGAGTATACTGGATTTCAGTCAGCGGTATGGAAAACAGATGGTGTGGATCATCACCTCCATTGTTATTGCGTTGATTTTGCTGATGATGGACCCCAAGGTCTTTACTGCGTTTTCATATTTTTTTTACGGGATCAGTGTGCTTTCATTATTGGTTGTATTGCTGATAGGGAAGGAAGTTTCGGGTTCAAAATCATGGATCGACCTGGGAGGGTTCGACCTGCAACCTTCAGAATTTGCCAAGATTGGAGTTAACCTGGCAGTAGCAAGGTACCTAAGCACCTTGAACATACGCATGGAGGATTTCCGGACAAAGGTGAACACCTTCATGCTCATAGGGATTCCGGCTATTCTCATTTTATTCCAGGATGATACAGGGTCTGCCCTGGTGTTTTCGGCCTTCATTTTTGTTCTTTACCGGGAAGGTCTCTCAGGTAATGTGCTCATTATCGGTGCGTTGGTGATCGTACTGTTTGTAGTTGCCCTGATGATAAATAAATGGATCATTATTTCCCTGCTGGGAGTGGTAGCAGTTGTTTGGTTCTTTTTAATTAAGAAGAACAGGCGGGATGTTATCTCACTTCTTGGCTTATTTGTGCTGGTAGCAGGGTTTGTTTACTCGGTGGATTTTGCTTTTCACAACGTACTGGAAGATCACCAGAAACAGCGTATCAATGTGCTGATTGGAAAGGAAACCGACCTCAAGGGTGCCGGTTATAATGTAAACCAGTCTAAGATCGCCATAGGGTCAGGAAGGTTTTTTGGCAAAGGTTTCCTGGAAGGCACCCAGACAAAATACAATTTTGTTCCGGAGCAAAGCACTGACTTTATTTTTTGTACGGTCGGGGAAGAGCATGGTTTTGTCGGGTCCGTTATCGTGATAGGACTGTTTGTTGGCCTGTTCGTCAGGCTGGTGAATGCTGCCGAGAGGCAGCGATCGGGGTTTGCCAGGATTTATGGGTACGGTGTTGCATCGATACTCTTCATCCATTTCCTGATTAATATCGGAATGACCATCGGGCTGGCTCCGGTGATCGGGATCCCGCTTCCATTCATTAGCTACGGGGGTTCTTCCGTGTTTGCTTTTACGATTCTGCTTTTCATCTTTATCCGTATGGATGCCAACAGGTTACAGCTGGTGTAATGATAAAAAAAAAGGCACCCCGCAAAGAGTACCTTTTTTTCGAGATGAGCGTATCTTAGTAAAACCTCACCCTGTTATCTTCTACATCAGCGATCTTTTCGAGGGATTTATAGGCTTCCATCTGAACCCTGTTGTTGAACATCATGCCGGCCTGTTGTTTGTACATGTTCAGGTCGGTTACTTTGGGAGCGGGAGAGATGCTGTCGATCTGAATCATATATACCGCCTGTTCGCCCTGGATGGGATCTGAAACGCTGTTTGGTTTTAAGGTGACAAGGGTACCGATCACTTTTGGTTCGGGGCCGAATTTGGGCAGGTTAGGAGAGTAGTAAATGACACCAGGTATGGTATCTACTTTTCCTTTAATGGTATTGGCAACCTGGTAAAGGTCTTTCCCCATCTTTTTCATGTCGGCAATGAGTTTTTCGGCTTTCTTCTCACGTTTTACGAGGGGTTCAATCTGGGGTTTAAGCTGCTCCAGCGGGGGAATGCCTTTAAGGCGGATATCCTTCAGAGTAGCAACGACATAACTTCCCTGGACTTCAAAAACAGTGCTGACCGTTCCTTTTTTAGTATCTTCATTATAAGCCCACTGGATAATATTCCTGGCAGCAGTAAGTCCGGGAAGGGTGCTTTCCATTGCCCTGATCTGGTCGGCAGTCCTTTTATTAAGTCCTTTGGCAGTGACACTTTTTTCGAAGGCTTCAAACGTGGTGTTCTCACTGGCAAACTGGCTGGCTTTGGTGAAAATAGCCTGTATGGTCTGTGAACTTGGTTCAATCCTGCGATCAAGCATGGCTACTCTGACCTTTTTATTAAGGACCGTTTTCCCGGTAAGATTAATAATATGGTAACCAAAAGGGGTTTCAACCAGTTTCAGTTCACCCACCTTTGCTTCTAAACAGGCCTTGTTAAACGGGCCAACCATGGCACCATCGGCAAACCAGTCCAGCTCGCCGCCCTTTTCTTTATTGCTTCCGTCATCGCTTAACTTTTTGGCGATAAGAGCGAATTGGGTCATATCCTTCTTCAAAATCGTAACAAGAGTGTCGGCAGTACGTTTGGCTGATTCTTTTGAACGGGTGATCTTGGGATCATTGACGGCAGAACCTTTGAAAGAGATCAGAATATGACTGGCTTTCATGGAATCGGGTCTCATCTGGACATCAACCAGTCTGGCCATGTGATATGTATTGTTATCGATATATGGGGGAATAAAGGCACCAATGGGAGAATTGAACATCACCGAATCGACCTGCGGAGCCAATTTATTCTTTTTAAACCACGTGCTGTCGTATTTGACATCGGAATTGGCATTCACAAAAGCCGGAAGATCAGTTGCCTTCATAAACTCGTTGAAGGTCTGGTTCACCTCTTCTGCGATCTTCTGGCGGTCAAGGTCAGAAGCCACCAGGTCAAAAGTTACGAATTCAAGATCCCTGGTTTCTTCAGCCTGTTCGTATTGGTATTTATTCTCATCATAATATTTCTGGAAGTCGGCATCCGTAACGGTAATGGTTTTGTCATCCAGGTTCTGGTAACGGTTTCCGACTACCCTGATATTGTATTTGGTGTTTTTCTCATTGTAATCAATCTCTGTAAACACCTTTGGCATATAGTAGGCTTTGCCGAGAAGGTTATTAAATTTGGTCTGGAGACGGTCGTCTTTAATCGCTTTTTCCAGCATCAGCCAGTTTTTCTTCTGAGCAGGCTCCATCTGGTCCAGTTGCTTAAGGAAATTGATCACCAACTGAGGATTGTACTGATTGGTTTTTGGGTCCTTAAAGTACTGAAGGATATATTGATGGGGGTTTTTACCCTGTACCAGGTCGAAAAGTTCATCTGTTGATACGGTTATTCCCAGCTTATCATATTCTTCTCCCATAACCAGTTCTTTAACCGTCTGGGTCCAGGTCATCTGACGTGCCTGATAAACCTCATCATTCGTGAGTTTATCTTTCTTTGACCTTTCCTTCATGTTGGCCAGTTGTTCTTCAGCTTTCTGGGCAAATTCAGTGTAAGGGATGTTCTCTCCGGCTATAACACCAATATTGTTCATCTTTCTGTACCGCTTGCCGGGCTTCAGGAAATCGCCCAGCACAAAAGCAGCCAAAGCAACACCAATAATAATGACCAGGAGGCCGGAACGCTTGCGGATTTTACCAATAATCGCCATATTTGTCGATGTTTTATGTGTTTTTTCTCAAAAAGGCTGCAAAGCTAAGCGTATTTTTCGATATTAACAAATAGCTTACTTTTGTTCATTAATTAGTAAAACATCATGCTGATCATAGGTATTGCCGGTGGATCCGGTTCAGGTAAGTCAACAGTGGTGAAGAAGATCATCCAGCGGTTACCCAAAGACTCTGTCACTGTTATTCCGCAGGATGCTTATTATAAGGATAACGGGCATCTTTCCCCGGAAGAAAGGGCAAAGATCAACTTCGACCATCCCTCCTCCATTGAGTTTTCCCTGCTGGACAAGCATTTAAGTCTGATCCGGGAGAAACAAACGATAGAGATGCCCATTTACTCCTATCTGACCTGTACCAGGGCCAAAGAAACCATTCCGGTTGTTCCCCGCAGGGTAGTGATAGTGGAAGGGATCTTAATTTTTACCAACCCCCGGGTAAGAAAGAAGATGAACATCAAGGCTTTCGTGGATGCCGATGCCGATGACAGGCTGATCCGTATAATAAAGCGGGATATCATTGAAAGGGGCAGATCCTATCAGCAGGTACTGGAACATTACGAGGCCTTTGTCAAACCCATGCACCTTCAGTTTATCGAACCAACAAAAAGGTACGCTGATATCATCGTTCCACAGGGCGGAGCCAATGAAGTGGCCATCGAAATCCTGGCATCGCGGATCGCACTGAATATTGACCGTTGATCTTTTCCCCGTTATTGGTAAACCGGCAAGCCTTCCTGAGGCTGACATATTAAAGTTTAAATTGTGGTATTTCGACTATCTGAACAATTTGTTTTTCCTGACCCTTCTCTGGCTGATGAGGATGGCCTTGTTGCGGTTGGAGGTGACCTGCATCCCAACCGCTTGCTGGAAGCCTATCGCCAAGGCATATTTCCCTGGTTTTCAAAAGGTTATCCCATCATGTGGTGGTCTCCCGATCCCAGGCTGATCCTTTATCCCTCAGCCTTTACCATTTCTCACAGTCTTCATCAAACCCTGAAGAAAAAAAAATATTCGGTAACCATTAACCATTGGTTTTCAGGGGTAATAGAGGCCTGCGCTGACGCTGAAAGGAAGGAGCAGGACGGGACCTGGATTACGGAAGGTATGAAAAAGGCCTATAACCAGTTGCATCGAATGGGGTTTGCGCATTCCGTGGAAACCTGGATAGGTCCTGACCTGGTTGGTGGATTATATGGAATTTCCATCGGAAAAGTCTTTTGCGGCGAATCTATGTTCCACTGTTCATCGGATGCTTCTAAAGTAGCCCTGGCCTTCCTGGTTGAAAAGTTGAGGGAGAAACAATTTCATTTCATTGATTGTCAGGTAAAAACAAATCACCTGATGAGCCTTGGAGCCGTTGAAGTCTCGCGGTCAGCCTATCTTTCGCTGTTAAAACAGGCGCTTGAAAATTCAAGATAACAATAATCAAAAATAATCCTTATCTTTAAGTCGTAAAGTTGGTTAAATGATGTGTTTTCCCTTTTCAATATTAAGAGTAATCCATAGAATCGTTTTGCAATCGGTTCTTTTTCAACTGATTGTGTTTGTATGCCTGTCGCTATTTACCTGTAATGATAGTAACGCACAAAGGAACAACCTCAACCAGGATTTGAATAAGCTGGAAAGGTCGGGGGATAAAAACGGGGAAGCGTTTGATTTACTGGTGGAACTTGCAGGCCAGAAGCGAAAATCAAACCCTGATGCCGCACTTATATATTTAAATAATGCATATAAAATTGCAATTTCAAAAAGGGATAGAAACCAACAGGCTGTTGTACTATTTGAAATCGGAAGGATATATGTCGATAAGCTGGCATTTTTTACAGCTCTTGAATACAAACTCAGGGCTTATAAGCTGATGATTCAGGATGGCAAGATATCCCATACCGGGTATTACCTGGTTGGGATAGGGAATTGTTACTTTCACCTGAATTACTTTCCGCTGGCCGAAAAGTATTATCGCAAAGCACTGGATGTTTTTTCAAGGGATTCGAATTATTTTGGTAACTCAGTGGCTTTAAATAACTTAGGGTTAATACAGAAGCAGTATGGCGAGTTTGATTCGGCCCTGATATATTTTAATAAAGCCCTTGAGAACCGCCAGAAAAAGAAAGAAGCTGCCAGTATTGGTCATTCGTATTTTTATATAGGCAGTGTGTATTTTGAGCAGGGAAAACTGAAGGAAGCGAAGAAATTGCTGACCGAATCCCTTGCTTTATTAAATACACCCAGCCAAGAAATCAGCCTGCAGCATGATTATCTTACCACCCTGGCGGATGTTCATTTTCTTTTAGGTAAATTATATGGAAAAGAGAATGAGATAAGATTGTCAATGAAGCACTTACAAACAGCTATTCTTATTTATGATACGATCAGGGAGGCGATTTTTATTCCCCAGGTTTATCATTACATGGGATCTGTTTATCAATCGCTGAAGGACTATTCATCTGCAAAAACATGTTACCGGAAAGCATACCGGGTAGCTGATTCAGTTCATGATACCAAGTCTGAGCAGGATTTCTTTAAAAACATGATACAGTTTTTTGTAGAAACCAAGCAGCCGGATTCCATATATTATTATTTTAAAGGCTATTCCCAGGTTACCGACTCGCTGGAGGCCCAAATGATCGCCAGTAAGTTCAAGGAAATTAACCTGGCCATGCAATTCAACGAGGTTGAAAATGATGCCAGGATTCTGAAGGAAAAAAACACGGCGTATATTTCATATATTATCAGCGCTTGTATCATCCTGATCCTCATTGTTTCAGGGTCGTTTTTTTATATTGCCAAACAACGAAAACACAGAAGGGAGGCAGCCATTGAGATTGCCGCCAGGAAACAGGCAGAACATGAAAAGGAGTTGCTGAACCAGGAATTGAAGCAGCTCAATGCCAGCAAAGACCGGTTCATCTCCATCATGGCTCATGATCTCAAAGGCCCGTTCAATGCCTTGATTGGGTTTTCCGACCTGATGGTTGAACACAGCCAGGATTCCGCAAAACCCGAATTGAAGAAATATGCTGCCATAGTCCAGCAGATTTCCAAAAGCTCCTTCCAACTGCTTGAAAATCTGATGCTTTGGTCACGACTGCAACTGGGTAAAATGACGATACAAAGGACTGAATTAGATATTTACAACGAGGTGGAACTGGCGGTAAACATGCAAATAGCCAATGCTTTCAGGAAAAATATTAAAATCGTTAATGAGTTGGGTAAGAACTTACCGGTAATGGCTGACAGCAACTTTATTCAGACCATCCTGAGAAACCTGATCTCCAACGCTGTCAAATTTTCTCATCATGACAGCCAAATTGTGATCAGCCTTGATTCCAGGGACGGGTACAGGGAAATTCACATTACTGACAGCGGGGTAGGGATCTCATCACAAAATGCCGGGAAATTATTTAAACTGAATAGCGTCTATACTTCAAAAGGTACTGATAATGAGACCGGTAACGGGTTGGGGCTATTGTTATGCAAAGACATGGTCGAAAAAGGAGGCGGAACCCTGTGGTTTGAATCCCGGCCAGGTGAGGGCACAACCTTTACTTTTACGGTGCCTGTTGAATAGTCGGCAGACGAATGGACACGATACATCGTGTCCATTCGTTCACGTTACCAGGCAGCCAGTGGTCAGCATTTTCAGGACACGATACATCGTGTCCTTTTGTTTACGTTACCAGGCAGTCATCAATCGTCAATCAATCAGCAATTTACTGTCACTCTGAGTGGAGTCGAAGAACGACCTGCAGAATGCAGTCACCCATTCATTAGTTATTCTTTAACGATTATTTTCAGATAGCAGTCTCCTGAAGTTAGGATTTTAATAAAGTAAAACCCGGCAACCAAATCAGAAACAGCTAACTGAAAATGGTTGTTATTACCTGATTTTACAGGGAATTCCTTTACGGGTCTTCCATAAATATCCAGGATGAAAAGCCGGGAAACTGTAAAGAAATTTTCCTCTGCAAAAAGGGTAATACTCCCACTGGCCGGATTCGGAAAGACAGTCCATGGTGTTTTTCCTTCAGTATCCCCAATACCGGCCGGGTGAATCTGGTCCAGAATAGATTGTTTCCGGGCATTTAAAAAGGGTTTTATACCATAAGGTGTATGATCATCAATGGTTTGAATGAAACCGTTTTTAAAATCATCGAAGGTGTACCCGTAATCCATGGTGCGGTAAGTATCGGTAATCGCTGCCGGGGTGATCAAGTCTTTGATCGAATCGATACGAGGGAAGATGGAATCAGGCGCTATCCTGCACCTGGCCAGGGTATCAAGAAATAATTCGTAACGGTTACGAAAGGATGGAATCGCCAACAGCTTGGAAGTCAATGGCCTGGGCTCATTGTGATTGAGCCAGTCCAGGCAGTTCCGCGTGGTCCAGTCAATGCCCGACCAATCCACCCCGAAAGTATTGTCATTGTCATAGGCATAATATTCGAAACGACCACCGGAAGGGTTATCATAAAGAAAGAAATTGTTCTTATTGTAAGCGTAATTGTCCCAGTTTCCGCTGGCCACATCAATGGCCAATGATTTCAGGTACATGTCAACATTTAAAATTTGGGTAATTGCTGTAACAAAAAGAGAATCAGCTGGTTGATTTAAAATAGTTACCAGGTTAACGAAATCAGTGTAATCATCAAGGGTTTCGTTTGTCTGAAGATCATAAGCCCTTCCACCGGTAACAGACCCACCAGGGATATCTTTATAGAGTTGCTGGCTGCTTCCTATATAAACCAGATCGGCCGGATAAGTGCATTTATACAGGTTCCCGTCAGGGTTGGAATAAATACCCTCCAGCCACTGCTTGTCCATTTCTTCCAGGTTTGTGTATAATCCTCTGTATTCCTGGTTGATATACAACATCACAAAACTGGTCCTTCTTTCAGGCATAGCCGATCTTTTCCAGATATCATAGAACAGCTTCTCCCTGATCATTGTCGGATCATTGTGCTGTCCGTTAAGATTTATTTTCTTGACACCCTGGTATTTACGCCCCGAAACATATTCATTAAAACTTATTTTAAAAGACTTCTTTTTTGCATACCTGGAAGTATTTCCCCTCAGCCGGAAACCGACATCCTGAAGGGTATCCCTGGTAATACCGTCATCAAAAATGAACCTGGCCCTGAAATAATGATCAGACAGAATATCCGTCATAATAACATTGAATGAGTCGGCCGGCAGGTCAATATATACGGAAGAAACCCGGCTGTCGTCGAAAAGGGTATTGTTTTGGGCCTGCGCAAAACCGGGAAGAAATAGAATGAAAACGGAAAAAACGAGATACCTGATCATATTACTGCAAAGATAACCATTAATCGATGTATGTCCGGTTTGAGTGTTACCGGCAGAATACTCACGAGTAAACCGTGTTTTTCCTACATTCGCATACTGAGGCAGAAAATTTCCTGCTGTTGTGACCGGGACCTTTTCAGTTTTATTAAAACATTAATTATGAGAGGAATATACGTTTTTTTAGCACTCGTTTTACTATTAACAGGTAGAGGTTTTGCCCAGGCACCCGGTATTGATCCTTCAGACTGGCCACAGCTGAAAGGCTTATGGAAGTTCGACAACCCTGCTGATCTGACACAGGCCACTGTTGGGACCGATCTTGAACTGACCGGCACCCAGCTTTCCATTCCCGGTCCGGATACCGGTGACCTGGCTGTTACCATCGGCACCGGAAGCTACTATAAGTGTTATCATAACATTCCTGCCAATGGTGGCGGGACTGAAGTGAATGAATATAGCCTGCTGATCGACTTCAGGGTGCCTTCCCTTGGGGTGTGGTATTGTTTTTATCAGACCAATGCCACCAACAGCAATGACGGAGAACTTTTTGTGAGCCCTTCCGGCACTGTAGGGAGGGCTACCAACGGCCCGGGATATTCAGAATATATCCTGACTCCGGGAGAATGGTACCGGTTGGTGGTTACGGCTGATCTTGGAAACCATTACAGGATATTCCTGGACGGAGTTTTAGTTAAAGAAGGGGGTCCTTTAGCCATTGATGCAGATTATGCGCTTTATCCTTCTTCAGGCAATAATTTCTTTTATTTTTTTGCAGATGATAATGGAGAAGATGCCCCGATTGATGTGGCCCTTTGCGCTGTGTTTGAAGGCGCCTTGTCAACGGTTCAGGTCGACAGCCTGGGCGGGTATGGGCATGATATTCTTTCCGTATTAACCGGCATACAACCCTACCTCCAGACGCCAACGCCCAACTCGGTGTACATCAGCTGGCATTCCGACAGTGCTGCCTCCCCCCAGGTGCAATACGGGAATTCACCTTCCCTCGGAAGCATTACAACAGGG
>JAPLDE010000071.1:102047-143322 GCA_026391855.1 Bacteroidota bacterium
AATCGGTACGAAACACTGGCATACCGTTAAGCTTCAGGGATTGACATCCAATACCCAGTACTATTATAAATGTATCAACGGGAGCGATGAATCCGATATTTTTTCATTCAGGACTCCTCCGGAAATAAATACCCCCGGGGCTCACCTCCGCTTCCTGATCTTTGGGGATAATCAGACGGATTATACAACCTCCACTTATATTGCCAAGCATGCAAAACTAAAAATGCAGGAGCTTTTCGGCGAGGACATACAAAACCACATCAACCTGATCCTTCATGTAGGAGATATTGTGGGAGACGGTAGTAATGTAAACCTCTATGAACAGGAGTATTTTAGGCCGTTTTCGTGTCTGACGGCCAATATTCCCTCAATGGTTACGATAGGTAATCATGAAGGAGATAATGCATACTATTATAAATACATGAAATACGAGGAACTGATTGGTGCCCCTTTAGCCATTTCCGAGCGCTATTATTCCTTTAATCTTCTCAATTCCAAGTTTATAGCCATCAATCCCAATGCGGCTTATCAGAATATGTCACAGCTGATCTTCATACAAACCCAATTGGTCCAGTCTGACCTGGAACCGAATACGGGGTTTGTGTTTTTGTACGGCCATATGCCCGGGCACTCAGAGATCTGGCCCGACGGAAATACCGCCTGGGTGCAGGAACAGGTTGTTTCCATGATGTCAAACCACACTAAATCAACACTTTATGTTTGCGGGCATACCCATGCCTATGAACACGCCATAGGCGAATCAGCTGTCGATTCCGCCGGTTATAACCTTCTGATCAATGGTGGGGGTGGCGGAGCCCTGGACAGGTGGGGGATGTATGCCAATCAAACTGATTATCCTGAAACATACAAATCACTGGATCATTATTGTTTTAACCTGATCGATATTGATGTTGATGCCAAATCATACGTAGGATATACATACAGTTTTGGCAACCCTGACAAACCCCTTGCCTGCGAACTGGTGGATGTCTTTCACCGAAGCCTCAATCAGTCCCGTCCTGTTAAACCAATGGTATTAGGACCGGTAGGTGATATCCTGGCGACCTCCGGACCGGTGGTCCTGGAAGCTGCTGCCTTCTCGGGTGCCGACAGCCTGATGAGTTCACAGTTCCAGCTTACAGCTATCCCGGGTGATTATTCTGCACCGGTTTTTGAAAGCAAAAGAAACAAGGAAGATTGGTACGGTGACTCAGGTGCACCCGACTATTTGCCTAATAACCTGAACCAGGGGATAAACCTTCAGGCAGTAACAGTAACCTCCGCACTGAATATTGATCATGTCTATGCCTGGAGGATCAGGTACAGGGATTATAACCTCAAGTGGAGTGAATGGTCGGATGAGGCGTTTTTCACCCTTGTCCCCGGCCAGGTAATCAGTGGTAATGTGATCTATGATAACATTTTGCAATCGCATCTGAATCAGGTTGTTGTCAAATTATTTAAGAATAATGCCGAAATTTCCCAGACCCTGACCAATATCAACGGTTCTTTCTCCTTTCCGCCCGTCCTGCCGGGTCAGTATGCGGTAAGGTGCAGCCATAACGGACTATGGGGAGGGGTTAATTCCATTGATGCCTTACTGGTATTGAGGCATTTTGTCGGACTTACCCACCTTGAAGGGGTACATAAATTGGCAGCCGATCCTGATGGGAATTCGTACATTAATGCAGCCGATGCCCTGTATGTCAGCAAGAGATTCACGGGATTGATCAGTTCTTTTCCTGCAGGCGACTGGATGTTCGAATCACCCCCGGTTACCCTCTCAGGAACAAATATTTTCCTAACAATCAAGGGATTATGTACCGGCGATGTAAATGGCAGTTATACGCCTTAATTTGAAGTAATCACTCAGATTTGATTCAATTCCTTCAAGAATGGTAATTTCACATTCAAATTGTTAATTATCAATTGTCAATTGTCAATTAGTTTGCGGAATGGCTTCAATCAACTGCCTTGTGTATTCATTCACCGGATGATGATACACCTGATCGGCATCGCCTGATTCTACAATTTTACCGTCCTTCATTACCACCATCCTGTCCGACATGAACTTCACTACCGAAAGGTCATGAGAGATGAATATGTAGGTAAAACCGAATTCTTTTTTAAGATCATTCAACAGGTTAAGGACCTGTGCCTGAACGGAAATATCGAGGGCGGAAACAGATTCGTCGCAAACGATAAATTTAGGCTGAAGAGCCAGTGCACGGGCGATACAGATACGTTGCCGCTGTCCGCCCGAGAATTCATGCGGATAACGATAAAAGTGGGATTCCTCCAGCCCTACCTTTCGAAGCAATTGCATGGCCCTTTCTTTTCTCTGCTTGCTGCCGGAAAGGATGCCGTGTACCTTCATCGGCTCGGTCAGGCAGCTTCCCACTGTCAGTCTTGGGTTAAGTGAAGAATAGGGGTCCTGGAAGATGATCTGGAAATTCTTTCTCAATTTTCTTAACAGGCTGCGGTGGGTGGTAGTAAGATCATGTCCGTCCAGTTTCACGGTCCCGGATGAGGTAGTGATAAGTGCCAGCACCGCCCTTCCGAGGGTCGTTTTTCCGCATCCCGATTCTCCTACCAGGCCAAGGGTTTCACCGGAGTAAACATCAAGACTTACCTGGTCAACTGCTTTCAGCACTTTCAGGGTCTTCCCAAGCCAGTTTTTCCGGGTGGGAAAATCAACTGTTACCTTGTCAAGACTGAGAAAAACGGGTTGGCGGTAAATTGTATCAAGATGTTTTTTCCTTTCTTCCTCAGATTGAACGGCAAAAAGGGACTGATCTCCCTGGTTTTTCTCCTGTTCTAAGAACCCGGACACAGTCGGAAGCCTGTTAAGTCTGACATCCAGCGGGGGTCTGCATGCCAGCAGACCTTTTGTGTAAGGATGTCGGGGGTGAGTGAAAAGGGCCTCGGTTTCACCGGATTCCACGATCTTTCCTTGGTTCATCACCACGATACGGTGGGCGATTGTTCTAACAACAGCCAGGTCGTGAGAGATAAAGAGGATGCCTATCCCATGTTTTTGCTGGAGTTCCGCCAGGAGTTCGAGTATGGTTTTCTGCACCGTAACATCAAGAGCAGTGGTAGGCTCGTCGGCGATCAGCAGGGAAGGGTGGCAGGCCATGGCCATAGCGATCATCACCCGTTGTTTCTGTCCTCCCGACAACTGGTGCGGCCATGCGGTGAACATCTCCCGGATCCTGGGGAGACGGACTTCTTCGAAAAGATGAAGGGTACGGTCGGCTGCTTCTTTGGGAGAAAGCTTTTCATGTAGGGTCAGCACTTCCATCACCTGCTTTCCGCATCGCATTACCGGGTTCAGCGAGGTCATTGGCTCCTGGAAGATCATCGAGATTTGTTTGCCCCTGAATTTCTGCCATTGATGTTCTGTGAGGCGCAGAAGACTGGTTATCTCTGAGTTTTCACTCGTAAAAGTCACCTCCCCTGCATCAATTCGGGCTGCCGGTGAAGGAAGCAATCCCATCACCGACAGGGCGGTGACCGATTTTCCGGAGCCGGATTCTCCCACTATACCCAGGGTTTCACCTCTGTCAATATGGAGAGAAACCTTGTCGACCGCTTTGAACCATTTGCCGTCCGAATGAAAGGAAACCTCAAGTCCGGCAACATCCAGTAAATTTTTTTTCGTTTTTTTTTCCATTTTGGGGTGGCAGATGCATACAAATGTAGAAAAAGGTTCACTATGAAAAAGTATCTGAAGGATTTGCTCGGATTATTCCTGCCCAGGTTATGCCTGGCCTGCGGAAACAACCGCTTCGATCATGAAGAGTACATTTGTGGTTTATGCTGGCTGAGGCTACCGCGAACCCGGTTTCATCTGGAAACCGACAACCCGGTCAGCCGGGTATTCTGGGGAAGGGTGTGGCTCGAACATGCCACTGCCTGTTTCTACTATTCCAAAGGGAACAAGGTGCAGCACCTGATCCACCAGCTGAAATACAAAGGACATCAGGAGCTTGGTGTGTTTCTGGGCGAGAAATACGGGAAACAGTTGATGAAAGTGCCATCACTTGCCGGTGCCGATTCTCTGATTCCCGTTCCCCTGCATCCGAAAAAACAACGGAAACGGGGATACAACCAAAGCGAAGCTATCGCCAGGGGCCTGGCTGCTGCCATGGGGATTGAGGTATTGACCGAAGCACTTGTCAGGAGCAGGGCAACCGATACCCAGACCCGCAAAAACCGTTATACCCGCTGGAAGAACGTGGAGAATATCTTCGTGGTGAAAGACTCGGGAAAGTTGGCCGGCAAGCACGTTATCCTTATCGACGATGTGATCACCACCGGTTCAACCCTTGAAGCATGCATCCAGGCAGTTCAGCAAATCCCCGGTGTCAGGGTCAGCGTGGTGGCGCTGGCGTACGCCAGCCTGTAGGAACCCACAGCCGTGCATCCCTGCGTCCCTATGATCCAACGGATCAATATTCCTTTGGAATCAGTTCGCCGCTGAGGATACGAAGACCATTCATGGCCAGGGCGAGCATTTCGTCTTCACCCGGGTAAACATGTACCGGGGCGATCCAACTGACCCTCTCGGTGATCAGTTGTGTAAAGGCCTTACTGTATGCGATGCCTCCTGTAATAAGAATAGCATCCATTTTTCCGTAAAGAACAGTTGCCATCTCACCTACGAATTTTGAAACCTGGTAAGCCATCGCTTCGAAAATAAGCCTGGCTTCTGCATCACCGTTATTCATCCTTTCTTCCACAACAACACAATCATTGGTCCCCAGGTAGGCCACCATTCCGCCTTCCCCTTTGACCATTTTCTTCATTACCGGAAGGGTGTATTTTCCTGAGAAACAGGCGTTTACCAGATCACCTGTGGGAAGGGTTCCGCTACGTTCCGGTGTAAAGGGTCCTTCACCATCCAATCCCTGGTTAACATCGATCACCCTCCCTTTGTAGTGCGCCCCAACAGTAATACCACCTCCCAGATGGACAACGATCAGGCTGAGGTCTTCATATTTTTGTTTTTTTGAGGAAGCATAGTTGCGGGCCACAGCCTTCTGGTTCAGGGCGTGGAAAATCGAAATCCTTTTAAAATCGGGATGTCCCGATACCCGGGCAATTTCATCCAGCTCGTCAACAACGATAGGGTCAGCAATATAGGCCTTGGCATTGGGCAGAGATCCGGCCAGGTCATGGGCAATGAGACCACCGAGGTTGCTGGCATGTTCCCCTAAAGGACTATGGAAGAGGTCCTTCATCATGGCCTCATTAACCTCGTAAACACCTGATTCAATGGGCCTTAACAGACCACCTCTTCCAACGATCACCCGGATCTTTTTCAGGTCGATCGCGGCATCTTCAATTTCTTTCAGGATAATATCTTTCCGGAAAGTAAGCTGGTCGGTGATCTTTCCAAACTTTTCCAGGTCTTGGATACTGTGCCGGATGGATTTTACCAGTATAGGATCATAATCTTTGTAAACAGCGATCTTGGTGGAGGTTGATCCCGGGTTGATGGCCAGTATTCTGTCGCCTTTCATGGGTAGTGAGTGTAAGGTGGGTTATTTGCTGACCAGTGCGGCCAGCGCAATAGAGTAGAGTTTTGTCTTCATGCTGTCGCCTCGGGAAGAGAGTACTGCCGGGACCCTGGCGCCGACTACCATGGCTCCCAGTTCTGCACCGGCCAGTTTGGTGTTGGTTTTATAGAAAACATTACCGGCTTCAATGTTGTGGAAGAGGAGACAGTCGGCATCGCCTGCCACCACGCTTTTGATTTTCTTGATCTCGGCTGATTCGCGGTCAATAGCCACATCCAGGCCCAACGGGCCTTCAATGATAGCTCCTTTGATCTGTCCGCGATCCGACATTTTGGATAATATGGCTGCATCTACACAAGCAGGCATCCCAGGTAACATTTGTTCGGTGGCAGCCACAACAGCTACTTTAGGAGTCTCAATTCCAAGGGCCTGGGCTGTCTGAATGAGATAACCGGCTAAAACAATCTTTTGCTTGAGATCCGGGGCAGGAAGGATAGCCACATCCCCGCAGATGATAAGCTTATGATATAACTTGTTTTCAATTACTGTTACATGGGTCAGTACCGCACCCGGGTCCATCAACCCCTTTTCCTTATCTAGTATGACTCTCATATACCGGTCGGTGCTCACCAGCCCTTTCATCAGAATATCCCCTTCTCCGTTATTGATCAGTTCGACAGCCTTTGCGGCAGCTTTGCCTTCATTGGCTTCCTGCACGATCCGGAAGATGGAAGCATCGATCCCCATTTCCCTGCAAACGGTTTTTATGGTTGCGGTGTCACCCACAAGAATTCCTTCTATCAGTTGATGTTTTATCGCTTCAGCCACCGCTTCTATAGTATGGGAGTCATTGGCAAAAGCAGCAACCAGTCTTTTCCTGGATTTCGCTTTCAGTGCTTCAAGCATCTGGTCTAGTTTAGTAATAGCCATAGCAACTTGCTGTTTTGGTTAGGTTATCGGATGAGTATTAAGTTCAGCGGAAATGGACGGCAAAATTATAAATTTAAACAGAATTATTTCGTATAAAACTCAATGGCCTGACTGATCGCTTTTTTGCAAACCGGGCAGAAGGCATTGTATTTGGTTGATTTCATGGTACAGTCGACCATTGGGCGGTAAACCCCTTTAGTCGCATACCCTCCGCCTTCAAAAACACCTACATCATTTACATAGCGCGATTCAACAGGAGTGGGGACCGGCGTGCCGGGCTTCAGCATATCTTTCCACTTCTTATTAAACTCCTTCAGGGTTGTCAGGTTGGGCTCCCAGGGTTCAACATCAACCGGATAGAAATTCTGCATGGCAACATCCGAGCCGTAATATTCATCACCCAAACCGGCCAGGGCATGACCAAACTCATGCACGACCACAAAATTGGAAAGATTATCATCGCTTGAAAACATGGCAAAAGAGTTATAAAAACCTCCTCCTCCGTATTTTCCGGTATTCACCAGCACGATGATCTGGTCATAGGCCGCATTTGACGCCAGGTGGCGAAGGGTTTTATTGTCGTATGTGGTCAGGTAACGGTCGGAGTAAAAGGTATAGAAATGGCTGTTCAGTATGGTCTTTTTCCAGATTCCCTGCCCGGGCTGATCAGTGCCGGATTCTTCACTATGGGCTTCAACCGTCCAAAAGTTAATTTTCTCCTTATAATTATTAAATGGCTCACAATCAAGAATATAATTCATAAAGCGCTTGGCATCCCGCCGGAATTTGGGCATTTGCCATTTGGTATACCCTTCTGCAATGATCACAATATCAAGATTATGAGAAGGATCACCATTGAAAAGCAGTTGCCTGGTCTTACACTGGTATGCGTTTTCTTTTGAGATAAGGATGTCGTTCGGATAGATATAAAAACTCCATTTTTTTTCCCAGGTATTGGCCGGGGTTCGTGAATAGAATTCAACCTTTATTGTACTTTTCGGAAAGGGCATCAACACCGTTTCATGGAAGGAGCGGTTATTGGTGGTGGCTTCGGGAGTGGTCTGCCATTCTCCGAACAAAGTGGAATAGGAAGTCTGGTAGATCAGTTCATCACTCAGAGAATCAAATGCCTGGAACTTGTATTTTCCATAATCGAAAGGGTATACCAGCTGGTTTTTATTCCGGTCCCAGGTTGGTTCCTGTATCAGTTCATCAAGGGAAAAACTCTCGGTTTTGGCGTTACCGCTATGATAATAATCAATCCGGAGGGTCCGGTTTAAAAACAGGTCATCAAAGCCGGCGAAGCATTGGAAGGATAGAAATATCAGCAGAATACAGGTAAAATACCTCATGAGTTTTTTTTATGCTATAAAGTTATAAAAATACCCGGGAATTTATAATCATCTATGTTGACGAGTACATACTCATGGTGATCTCAATTTATTTTTTACTTTTGCATAAACTGGTTTGTTATGCCGGAAACTAACGCCATTTTTCACACACGGGATAGTATCTTCCTGAATATCAAGCAAAGGGACTCCTATTAAGAGGTTGCACAAGCGCTTGTTTTTCTGATCATTTTTTTTTATACCTTTCAGGTTTTCTTTTTAATTACTAGTTTATGCAACTACCTTTTGCAGAGTCATATAAGATCAAAATGGTTGAACCCCTTCGCCGCTCAACGCGCGAGGAAAGGGAGATCTGGATGAAGGAAGCCAGATATAATCTCTTCAACCTTAGCAGTGATAAGGTATTTATTGACCTTCTGACGGATTCCGGAACCGGGGCCATGAGCGACAGGCAATGGTCAGCCATGATGATTGGCGATGAAAGCTATGCCGGGGCATCTTCTTATTTCAGGCTGAAAAATGCCATCAGTGATCTGCTGGGATTCGAGTATTTTCTTCCGACTCACCAGGGAAGAGCAGCAGAAAATGTCCTTTTTTCCGTTCTGGTGAAAGAAGGCGATTTTGTCCCTGGAAATTCCCATTTCGATACCACCAAAGGGCATATCGAATTTCGCCGGGCAAAAGCGGTGGATTGTACAATTAACGAGGCTTTTGACGTAACCTTGTACCACCCGTTCAAGGGTAATGTCGACCTGAACAAGCTCGAAGAATGCCTGAATGCCCATCCCAGAGAGAAGATCCCTTTTATCATTCTTACGGTGACATGTAATACCTCAGGCGGACAACCGGTTTCAATGAAAAACATGAGGGAGGTAAAGGAGCTTGGAAATAAGTATGGCATACCTGTAGTGTTTGATGCGGCCAGGTTTGCTGAAAACGCTTATTTTATTAAAACCAGGGAGGAGGGATATAAGGATAAAACCATCCGGGAAATTGTGAAGGAAATGTTTTCCTATGCCGATTGCATGACCATGAGTGCCAAGAAGGATGCCATTGTTAACATGGGTGGTTTTATCGGTATGCGAAGCCAGGAAATCTTCCGCCAGGCCAGTGTATTCAATATTATGTTTGAAGGATATCTCACTTACGGAGGGATGTCGGGCCGTGATATGAACGCCCTTGCCGAAGGATTATATGAAGGGACCGAATTTGATTACCTCCAGACCCGCATTGGCCAGGTGGCATACCTGGGTGAAAGGCTGAAAAGTTTTGGTATCCAAAGCCAGGAACCCTTTGGCGGTCATGCGATCTTTGTTGATGCGGTGCACTTTTTGCCTAAGGTGCCCAGGGCGGAATATGTGGCCCAGACCTTAGGAGTGGAATTATTCATTGAAGCCGGTGTCAGGGCAGTGGAAATCGGCACCCTGCTGGCCGACCGTGACCCCATTACACGGATGGACCGTTATCCTGAACTGGAATTTCTCAGGCTGGCCATCCCGCGAAGGGTATATACCAATAACCATATGGATTACACGGCTGTTGCACTGGCCAATGTGTTCGAGAGAAGAGACAAAATTACCAGGGGTTTCCGCATTCTCCATGAAGCCCCCATCATGAGGCATTTTACCGTAGAACTCGAGAGGGCTTAAAAGGCTGCCATGTCGAAAAGAATCAGGATTACAAAAGAATTTGGTTTTGAAATGGCCCATGCCCTGAAAGGTCATGACGGGCCTTGCCGGTTTATTCATGGTCACTCCTACGGTTTATCCGTTACTATTACTGGAATTCCCGAGGAAGATACTTCTTCACATAAACTTGGTATGGTGCTGGATTTCAGTGTGTTGAAAAAGATCGTCAAAGAGAACATTATCGATATTTTTGACCATGCCCTCGTATTGAACCGGACTTCGCTTTTAGAAGAAAAGGATACCAGCCCTGAACTCTTTGAAAAATTACTGTTGGTTGATTATCAGCCCACCAGCGAGAATCTCCTGCTCGATTTTGTCGGCAGGATCCAGCCGCATTTACACCCCGGTGTCTGCCTGTACTCCATGAAAATAAGGGAAACAGCGACTTCCTATGCAGAATGGTTCGCGGAGGATAAAGAATAACCCATCTTAAACGGATTCAATTTTAGAAAATTTACGCCTGATTTTTTCAAAAAAATGTAAAAATTAGGGGTAATTTTTGTAATTTTGAAAAAAATCCTTAAATGCTTATTCCAAGACCAAAATATACTGAGGCCATTCTTAAAGCTTGGGACAGTTTACCTTTAGTTGTTCTGGCTGGTGCCAGACAGGTTGGCAAGACATCCATTATGCAAATGCAGCATACTGAAGGGGAAAGGGTTTTCTTAAATGGTCAGAACCCTGACGTATCTGCGGTATTCCAGCGTTTTAGTGATCTGGAAGACTATCTTAAGATTCAGCTGAAAGGGAAAATTGAAGGCTTTTTATTTATTGATGAGTATCAATTTATCGGTGGAGTAGCCACCATGCTAAAACTTCTGACAGACCAGTACGATCAACTGAAGATACTTTGCAGCGGTAGTTCCAGTCTCGATGTGCTGCAGAAAGTTGATGAATCACTGGCGGGAAGAGTAAGGATTATAGAGGTTTATTCATTGTCATTTGAGGAGTACCTGTTGTTTACTGATCCTGAATTGCATAAAAAATTCAATAGGTATCGGGCTGAAACGCCTGATATAGTGGTAGATAAGACTATTTCAACTGAAGTTTGGAATTTTTTACGTTACGGAGGAATGCCCAGGATTGTCCTGCAGCAGGACCCTAAGGAAAAGGTGCTTCTTCTGGATGACATTTACAGAACATATCTTCTTCGTGATGTCAGAAGCTATGTCCGGTTCGAAGACACAATCGGTTTCAATAAACTTCTTCGGCTATTGTCACATCAAATAGGCAACCTATTGAACATCAATGAACTTTCAAGGTCGAGCGGACTTTCATACCCTAACTGTGAGGAATATCTCTCATTGCTGGAGCAAATGCATATTATTAAACGAATTGAACCATTTGCTTCCAACAAAAGAAAAGCATTGAGTAAAATGAAGAAAATTTATTTCGCCGATCTGGGGTTGAGGAATGCCATTGCAGCCCATTTTCCATCGGATGAAACTGATCAGATATCAGGACATCTGTTTGAAAATTTTGTTTTCCTCGAACTGAAAAAAACCTTTCCTTCCAACACCATCATTCAGTTTTATAGAACATACGACGAAACCGAAATTGACTTTATACTGAATGATTACCTTAAATTAATAAGCGTAGAAGTTAAATTTAAAGACCTTGGTAAACCACTAGCGTTAGCAGCTTTAAAGAGATTCAACCTTGAACATAATGTAAACCAGAGCTTTGTGGTTAATAAGAGTTTTAACGGGGTCCATGAAGGGTTGTGGTACCTACCCGGGTATTTTACCGGCAAAATAGTCGGAGCTTGAGGACAAAAAATGACAGGTTTCGGTGAAGTTCCTCACAGTTCTCAGGGTAATATCCCTGGCTTCGAGAAAACCCATATGGGCGGCATTTCCCAGGAAAAGAACCTCTGAATGCTGGGGAAGTGACACCTGCTGGATGGCAAGATCGAAAGGAATTTTCTGGTCTTTCTTTCCCAGGATGAACAATACAGGAACCTTAGCTTCACTCAGTACATCAAGGCGGCTGGAACGACGCTTCATTCCTTCGGAAGCGGCAATAAGGCTTTCAGGAGAAAGCTTCTCGGCTTCTGACTGCATTTGCTTGATTTCTTTTGAAAACTTCTTACGGTTATGAGATGCAAAAAGCTCGGGGATAAAGTGATGCAGAAAATTGTACCTGTTTTCGCGGATGATCGAAATGGTCCGGTCGCGGTTCTCCCTGGCAACGGGTGTGTCCTCCATTGCCTGTGAATGAAACAGCCCGAAACCCTGTAACATAGAAGAATATTTAGCGGCAAAGCTCAGGGTCACATAGCCTCCCATCGAATGGCCGATCATCACGCATTTCTTTATTTTCAACTGGTGAAGCAGTGAATGAACAGCTTCGGCTATAGATTCCATGGTATGGACCGCTCCCAGGTTATCACTTGTGCCATGACCCGGAAGGTCCATCCGGATCAAACGGAAGGATTCCCGGAGTTCGGTAGTGAAATCATCCCAGATATCCAGGTTTTCAATAAATCCGTGCAGCAGGACCAATACCTGTCCTTTACCATCATCTTTATAGTGAAGATTGTTCCCCTGGAAAAGAAACTTCATCGGTTCATCTTTTAGCCATTCGTTCTTCAATATCACCGATCTCAACAGGAATATCAGCCATCAGGTCAACCGGACCGTTTTCCGTGATCAGGATGTCATTTTCAATCCGTATCCCGATACCTTCATCCATAATATAAATACCTGGTTCACAGGTAAATATCATACCAGGCTCAAAAACTTGCTGCTTAAAGCCCAGGTCATGCACATCCAGACCCATAAAATGGGATGTGCCATGGGGATAATACTTAAAGTACATGGGTTTGGCAGGGTCCTGGTTTTTAACGTCATCGGCAGTAAAAAGACCCAATTTGATCAGCTCACCTTCCATTATCTTGCAGACTTCGGCATGTAAGGCATCGAGGGTGGTGCCGCAAACCATCAGCTTTATGGCCTGTTTCTGAACCCTTAGGCAGGCTGAATAAACCTCCTTCTGACGTTTGTTGAAAAGTCCGTTAACCGGTATGGTACGGGAAAGATCACTGGAGTAATTAGCATATTCGGCGCCGATATCGAGAAGCAGCAGGTCGCCATCCTTACATTCCCGGTTGTTCTCTTCATAATGCAGGATACAGGCGCTGGCCCCGGAGGCAACGATGGGGTAAAAGGCATGGGCGTCGGAACGGTTGCGGATGAATTCATGGACAAGCTCAGCTTCCACTTCATGTTCCATGACGCCTGGTTTTACAAAGGCAAGTAACCGGTTGAAAGCCTTGGCGGTGATCCCGATGGCTGTTTTTGTGAGTTCGATCTCAAACGACGACTTAATAGTCCTGAGTTGTGCCATGATAGGGGCTGACCGTTTGTATGAATGGTAAGGGAACTGGCTCTGTAGTTCCTTGCCCATCCTGAGGTTACGGTAAGGGACTCCGTTGAATGAACGGATATGTTCGTTGGAGTTCAGGTAAACATGGTCAACATTGGCCATCAGGTCTCTCATCACCGATTCATAGCTGTCGAGCCAGAGGACGGTTTTTATGCCCGAAGTGGTGGTGGCCTCCTCTTTGGTATATTTATGTCCTTCCCAAACAGCAATATGTTCATTGGTCTCCCTCAGGAAAAGGATCTCCCGGTATTTCTCGATTCGGCATTCAGGGTAAATGACCAGTATCGACTGCTCCTGGTCTATCCCGCTAAGGTAAAACAGGTCGGCGTTTTGCCTGAAAAGGAAAGTCTGGTCACCGCTTCTTGGATTTTCATCGTTTGAAAAGAAAACAGCCATCGAATTGGGCAGTAACTGCCTTACAAACCTTTCACGGTTCTGGATAAAAAGTTGAGAATTTAAGGGCAAGTATTTCATAATCAGTCTTTTGTTATTTGAAATCAATAAAAATATTTAAACACTATTGGTAAAAATCACGAATAAGCTACATTTGCTTACGGTTTCACAAACCTAACAGAATTTTCTTTTCTATAGTCAAGATTTTGAAAATTGTAACAGATCATGGCAAGTAATTGGTACAAACTCTCTTCCATCGCAAAAAAGATCTACACGGCTGCTGCCGGCTTGTTTCTTATCATTTTCCTGGTGGTCCACCTGAGCATTAACCTTTGTCTTCTCCGCAGTGATGGCGGAGAATGGTTTACCGCGGCAGCCACATTCATGAGCAACAACTATATAGTGAAGGTTTTTGAGGTTTTCCTTTTCGCTGGTTTTATCCTTCATATTTTATTGGGGATTATTATCCAGATCCAGAACTGGTTTGCCCGGCCGCACCGGTATAAGGTAGAAGGATATTCCCATACTTCATTTTTCTCCAAGTTCATGATCCACACAGGTATCATCATTTTCATCTTCCTGTGTATTCACATGACCAACTTTTATTTTGTAAAGCTCGGTTGGTCCCCGGTCCCCGACGGCGCCGCCGATAAGCATGATTTTTACGGTATGGCCGACTTACTGTTCTCCAATGCCAATTATGCCGTATTATATATTGTATTCATGATCTTCCTGGGTTTCCACCTCAACCATGCCTTTCAGTCGGCCTTCCAAACTCTTGGTCTGGTACACAATAAGTATACTCCTTTCATCAAATTCTGCGGGCACGTTTACTCTATCATCGTTCCGATGGGCTTTATCGTGATTCCTTTGTCCTATTTGCTGTAGTATTTCATTCTGGCCTTCTCGCCCACCCGCGGTTATTCAGATAGTGCCCTTGCAGGGCAAGTAGTAAGTATTTGAATGTTATTACCTTTACCAAAATTTTCCCGATGAAAAGGCTGTTTCTCCTTATTCTTCTGATAGCTTCTGTATCAATTACCTATGGACAGGAGAAAAATAAAATAGTAACCGACCCGAAAAAGAACAAACCAATGCTGGTGGGTAGTTGTTCTATGAATGCGATAAAGAAAGACAGCTTTAAAATTTGGTACGATAAGGAATATATTGATTATAAGGTAGATACGAAAACGCTGGACCAGTTGAAGGGTCAGTGGAGAGATGTAACCATAACCATCGTCATGGGAACCTGGTGTGGTGACAGCCGCAGGGAAGTCCCCAGGTTTTATAAGATTTTGGAATATGCCAAATTCAAAAAGAAACGGATGAAAGTCATTTGTGTCGACAGGGAAAAAAAAGCCGCGGATATTGATATCAGTCAGTTGAACATTCAGTATGTACCTACCATTATTATATACAGGGGAGGGGCAGAGATGGGTAGGATCATTGAAAGCCCGAAGGAAACCCTTGAAAAGGACCTTTCCCGTTTTGTTGGGTTGGCAGAGAATAAATAGTAAAGTATTGACTGTCAGAAATATAACAATTAATTTTTACAATTTAAATCGAAATTCAGAAAATATGAAAATTTTTGAGAAGATCGGACCTTTGCTAACTTACCTTGAAGAGGTAAGAAAAGAGGGTAAAAGTATTGGTTTTGTTCCCACCATGGGGGCGCTGCATGAGGGTCATATGTCGCTGGTCCGGAGATCGAAAATGGTCAACGGTTCAACAGTTTGCAGCATTTTTGTAAACCCTGTCCAGTTCAACAACCCGGTGGACCTGGAAAAGTACCCGCGCCCCCTTGATGAAGACATCAGCCTTCTGGAAAAGGAAGGATGTGATGCGCTTTTTGTGCCGGATGAAAAGGAAGTATACCCTGAACCGGTTACGGAAACCTTTGATTTTGGTGATTTGGACCAGGTGATGGAAGGTCATTTCCGGCCGGGTCATTTCAACGGGGTGGCCATTGTGGTGAAACGATTTTTTGAGATTGTTGCCCCTGACAGGGCCTATTTCGGGGAGAAGGATTATCAGCAGCTGCTGATAATCAGGGAGATGGTGAAACAAACGGGCCTTCCGGTCAGGATTATTCCCATTCCCACGGTCAGGGAGGCCGGCGGATTGGCCATGAGTTCCCGGAACCGGCGGTTGTTGCCGGAAATGCGTTCACAGGCTTCTGTCATCTATAAAGCCTTGTGCGGGGTAAAAGAAAAAGTGGAGACCCATACACTCGAAGAGGCCAGAAAATGGGCATTGGAAAAGATTGAATCTGTTCCCGGTTTTAAAGTTGAGTATTTCGTGATCGCAGATGACCGCTTCCTCCGGACGGCAACGACATGGGATGATTTTTCTTCGCTTGTTGCCTGTACGGCAGTATGGGCAGGTGAAGTGAGACTGATTGATAATATGCTGATTGTTTAGTAGTTTTGCGACGTCATGATGATTGAAGTGTTAAAATCAAAAATACACCGGGCCACCCTTACCCAGGCCAACCTGAATTACATGGGTAGTCTTGGTGTTGATGAAGCACTGATGGAGGCTGCCAATCTCATTGAGTTTGAAAAAATCCATGTGTTGAATATCAATAATGGTGAGAGGCTCGTTACCTATGTGATCAAAGCGCCCCGAGGGTCGGGGATCATCTCCCTCAACGGGGCGGCTGCCAGGAAAGGAATGGTGGGTGACCTGGTGATCATTGCCGCCTACGGAACGATAGATGCCGAAGAGGCCAAAAATTTTAAACCCAGTGTCGTTGTCCCGGATAACCACAATAAACTGCCCTAAAAGTTGAAGAAACTGGTCTTTTCCATCCTCCAGTACCTTCTTTTCCTGAGCATCGGATTAGGCCTACTTTGGCTTGTATTCCGTAAAATTGATAAAGACAGTATCATGGAAGAGTTGAAGACTATCAACTACTTCTGGATTATCATGTTGTTTATCAGCGGGTTGATCAGCCATCTTTCCCGGGCTGTCAGGTGGAACCTGATGATAGGATCATTAAACTATAAAACCAGCACAATTCGTACGTTTTATGCCGTTATGGTCGGATACCTTGCCAACCTGGCCATCCCCCGGTTAGGCGAAGTCACCCGTTGCGGAATACTTGCAAAAACCGATAAAATACCGGTGAACTCACTTATAGGGACCGTCATAGCCGAAAGAATTTTCGACATGATCGTTCTGTTGGTGATCACCTTGCTGGTTATCCTTTTCCAGCTCAACCTTGTCGGAGGGTTCGTGCATAAATACCTGGTAATGCCCTTTTTAACCAAATTCTCAGGAAAATTCCCGGTGATGGTCTTCTTTATGATCCTTGTTATTGTGATTGCCTTGCTGGTTTTATTGTTCCGAAAATTACTTCCCCTTATCAGGCACCTGGCCATTTACCAGAAGATCGCCACTATTATCAGTGGATTTGTCAGCGGAATGATGACGATACAACGAATGAAGCATAAAGGCCGTTTCCTTTTCTGGACCCTGATGATCTGGGGTAACTATTTCCTGATGACCTATCTTTGTTTCTTCTCCATGAAGGCGACATCCCATCTGACTGTGATTGACGGATTTACGCTATTATCACTGGGGAGTTTTGGTTTTGTCGCTCCCGTACCAGGCGGTATCGGCGCCTATCACTTTATTGTCAAGGCTATTTTAGTTGAACTCTATGGTCTTTCTCCTGTGGCGGCAGCTTCATATGCCACCATCTCACATACAGCTCAGACATTATTGTTATTGGTTGCCGGAGCCGTTTCTTACCTGTTGGTATTCCTTTATCTAAAAAAAGTAAAAAATGGACAGACTGGAAAGAATCCGTAACAAGGTAATGTCGCCGGAAATCTTACGTAAAAATGTCGCAGTCTGGCGTTTTCTTGGCAAAAAGATCGTCTTTACAAACGGCTGTTTCGATATTCTGCACCTGGGTCATATCGATTACCTGGCCAAAGCCGCAGACCTGGGTGATATCCTGGTCCTTGGCCTGAACAGCGATGCATCCGTATACCGGCTGAAAGGAAAGGGACGTCCTATCACAGGAGAGAATTCCAGAGCAATGGTCATGGCTTCATTAAGTTTCGTATCGGCAGTCGTTTTGTTTGAAGAAGATACACCCTTCAACCTTATTAATATGGTAAAACCGGATATCCTGGTGAAAGGAGGGGATTACCATCCCGAAGAAGTGGTTGGTGCCGGTATTGTTCAAAGTATTGGAGGAAAAGTCGTCATCCTGCCTTTTATTCCCGGATATTCCACAACGGCCATCGAAGAAAAAATTTTAATGTCGGGAAACAAACAGGAGTGAATTTTCTTACTTTTATGTCGGGTTTGTTCAGAACAAATCCTGCAACTCCATGAAAACCAAACTAATTACATTCAGACTATGGGGGTATCCCTTACTGCTGGTTCTTGTTTTGCTGGGGTGTAGTAAAGCCCAGACCCTGGTGAAGATACTGGGTACCTGGGAAATGGTGAATGTAACCGATGTAGATTCAGATGTGACTACGAATTGGTTATTTGATGTTGATGACATCATGGTTATTACGAATGTGCCAAAATATCTGCCCGATTCGGTGTTGGCGCGATGGGAAGGCAGATATGAAGTAAAGGTAAGGGTTTATAAAAGGTATGTTAAGATCTACGGGTTTGAAGGTGGGATGGATTATATGAATGCTGAATGGGAGATTGTCAAATCAAATAAAGACGTGCTGATCCTGGCCAGTAACAAAGAGGGTGGCTTGCTCATCAAGGAGTTTGTAAAAAAGAAGTTCTGAGGCTGAATGGCTAAAACCAAAAGTATTTTCTATTGTCAGAATTGCGGGACACAGTCGGCGCAATGGATAGGCAAATGCCCTAACTGTAACCAGTGGAATACCTTTGTCGAAGAAGTCATTCACCGCGACGACGACAAAGTTTCAACGGAAAATATTCCCTTGAAAAAGGGTCATGATACACCCACGCTTATCAGGGAGATCAATATCCAATCGCTCGACAGGATTGACACCTCAAATCAGGAGCTAAACAGGGTACTGGGAGGAGGGCTGGTTCCCGGATCGCTTATCCTTGTGGGAGGTGAGCCCGGCATTGGGAAGTCAACCCTGATGTTGCAGCTTGCACTGAATATCAGGAACAGGAAGGTTCTATATGTTTCAGGGGAGGAAAGCGAACAGCAGATAAAAATGAGGGCCGACAGGGTAGGGATCATCAACGAAAACTGTTACATTCTTACCGAAACGGTAACCAAGAATATCTTCCGGCATATCAGGCAGTTAGTCCCTGACCTGGTCATCATCGATTCTATCCAGACCCTGACTACGGAAATCATTGATTCTTCGGCCGGGAGTATCTCCCAGATCAGGGAATGTGCAGCAGAAATGCAGCGTTTTTCAAAAGCTTCCGATGTGCCGGTATTCCTGGTCGGGCATATCACCAAGGATGGAACCCTTGCCGGGCCTAAAATCCTGGAACATATGGTTGATACCGTTCTTCAGTTTGAAGGTGACCGGCACTATGGCTACCGTTTGTTGAGATCGGTGAAAAACCGTTTCGGATCTACTTCGGAATTAGGTATTTATGAAATGCAGGGAGATGGACTCAGGGAGATCTCTGATCCTTCCGAGATAATGATCAGCCAGAGTGGTGAAAACCTGAGCGGAGTGGCTATCGGATCTACCATGGAAGGACTCAGACCCATGCTCATTGAAACCCAGGCCCTGGTGAGTACTGCAGCTTATGGTACACCCCAGCGGTCATCTACCGGATTCGATCTCAGGCGGCTGAGCATGTTACTGGCTGTCCTCGAGAAAAGAGGCGGCTTCAGGTTCGGAAACAAAGACGTTTTCCTGAATATCGCCGGCGGAATAAAAATTGATGACCCCTCACTCGACCTGGCCGTGGTCATCGCTCTGTTATCCTCATCTGAAGATATCCCGGTAAACCAGAAACACTGTTTTGCAGCCGAAGTGGGACTTTCAGGAGAGATACGGCCTGTAAACCGCATCGAACAAAGAATCTCTGAAGCAGAAAAACTCGGGTTCACCGAAATTTACCTTTCCCCCTTCAACCAAAAAAACCTGCCCTCCATACCCTATAACATCCGTATTGTCGAGGTGAAAAAACTGGAAGATATTTTTTCACTCCTCTTCGGCTGAGGTTGTGAAAAAATGGTGAAAAATTTTTCTTAAACCAAATATTTGAATACCTTTGCCCCTCTTAAAAAAACGGGTAATTATCCGGTTTTAAGGAGGTTCGGGAGAGATGGCCGAGTGGTCGAAGGCGCACGCCTGGAAAGTGTGTATACTCCAAAAGGGTATCATGGGTTCGAATCCCATTCTCTCCGCCAAATTCAATGATCAGTATTTATTAATTACTTCTTCCGGTTAACCCGGAGAAGTCTATGGCTCGAAGCGTTATGGGATCTGGGGGTGCTTGGCTGAACAAATTCATGGTATACTTCGGGTTCCTCATGGTGGCTATTTATTTCTTTTTGGGTACTTTACTTATGTTTTTTCCCGTTTATACATATATTCAAAAAGAAATCAGAGTTATCTTCGGCTTCTTCTTTTTTGTTTATGGAGCTTTCAGGCTGGTAAGAATACTCCAGAAATGTAAAGAAAGTAAATACTGATCTGTATGGAAAAAAAAATTGTGCCTCCAAACGTTCTGTTCCTGCTGCTCGTCCTGATCTGGGGATGTAACAATAACAGCGGACAGCTTGAAGAAACCCCGACACGGGGAAACATTAAAATCGGTGCTGACGAGTCCTTTCAGCTCCTGGTGGACACAGAGATCTCCACTTTTGAGTCATTATATAAATATGCCCATATAAAACCTCTGTATAAGCCTGAAGCCGAGGTTATTGCCGATTTATTGAACGACTCGGTCAGAATGGTGGTCGTCACCCGAACACTTACCCAACAGGAGAATGATTACCTGATGACCAAACAGGTCATCGCAAGATCCACAAAAATTGCCCACGATGGCGTAGCCTTCATACTGAACGGGAATAACCCCGACACCAACCTCCGGTACGACCAGGTGCAGGGGATCATTCAGGGGACTATTACCAACTGGAAACAGATCAATCCTAAGTCCTCCCTGGGTGAAATTGTAACGGTTTTCGACAATACCAAATCCGGAAACTTCCGTTTTTTACAGGAGTTGTTCCTTAAAGGGAAAACCGTTCCCAAAACCTTGTTTGCCGTTAAAAATAACCCTGAAGTCCTTCAGTATGTGCAAACAAAGGCTAATGCCATCGGAGTCATTGGTGTAAACTGGATCAGCGATAAAAATGATACCCTGTCCCAGAAATTTCTTAAAGGGGTAAAAGTGGCAGCCATCGGAAGACCCGGAGATACACAGGGCAGCGGTGATTTCTTCAAACCTTACCAGGCCTATATTGCTGATGTTTCCTACCCCTTCATCAGGGATGTGTTTGCTATTAAAAGAGAATCGTTTACAGGGCTGGGAAGTGGATTTTACAACTTCCTCGCAGGGGATGTAGGCCAGCGCATTATTCTTAAATCACGCCTTGTCCCGGCTACTATGCCGGTAAGATTAGTTCAGATAAAGAATCATTTTGATTAATATTTAAGCAGCGCACATATTATGGTCACATTCCGAAAAAAACTCATTTGCCTTTTATTACTGACAATTGGATTTTTCTGCCAGCAGTCACTCCCGGCTCAGGATTTGAAAACGGCCATCCGGCTTACTGATAATGAGCAATTCGTTTCTGCCAAAGCTATATATGAAGCCCTGATAAAAAAAGAACCGAACAATGGGGATAACTACTACTATTTCGGTGAGAGCTACCTTAAGTCATATTTTTCGGATTCTGCCAACGTTGAGCTGAAGGAGATGACCAGCCTGGCCAATGTCCAGTTTATCAAAGGTATGGCAGTTGATTCTTTAAACCCGCTGAACTATGTCGGACTTGGAAAGATCGCCCTGTATACCGGATCACCGGCAATAGCGCAAAATTATTTTGAAAAGGCACAGTTGTTATTACCTGTCAGGGGAAAGAAAATAGTGATGCCTATGGAACGCCAGGTTGCTGTTTATCAAAAGATTGCAGAAGCTTACCTGAGAGCTCCCAGAGGAGATACAGTCAATGTATTTCCTTATCTGAGAAAAGCAGAGAAATTGGATAAAAAGAGTCCGGAGACTTACCTGGTCAGGGGAGACGCCTATCTTTTCCTAATCAATGATGGCTCCAATGCCATCGTAAACTATAAAAAGGCCCAGGACCTGGATCCCCGGTCAGCCAGGGCAAAACTCAAACTGGGTCAGCTTTGGGTCAGGGCTAAACGACCTATGGATGCCCTTTCATATTACCAGGAAGCCATAAAAATCGACTCAACCTTCGCCCCGGCATACCGCGAACTGGCTGAGTTATATAGTATGGCAGCCCAATACGACAATGCGCAGAAAGCCTACAAGACCTTCCTCGACCTGAACCAGCAAAACCTTGGCGCCAGGGTGAGATATGCTTCCTTTCTATTCCTGAGTAAAAAATATGCTGAAACCATTAAACAATCACAGGAAATCATTTCCCAGGATGATTCCTATACATTTCTTTACAGAATTGCCGGTTATTCCAGTTATGAAACCGGTCAATACGATCAGGGCCTCAATTTTATGAAGAGTTTCTTTTCCAAGACCAAACCGGAGAAAATGATCCCTTCCGACTACAGCTACCTGGGAAAGATATACTCAAAACTGGGGCAGGACTCCTTGGCAGTGATAAACTACCAGAAATGTTTTGATATGGATGACACCAACATCGATATTCTCGGTGAAATGGCGCAGTCCTTCAATAAATTGAAGAAATACAGTGAAACGGCGCGGATATGGGAGAAGAAGATCTCCATGCTGGAGACTCCTGCATATACCGATTATATGAATCTTGGAAAGGCGTATTATCAGGCACAGAAATGGGGTAAGTCCGATACTGCCTTTGTAAAGGTAACCCAGCTGAAACCTGAATTTATCCAGGCATATCTCTGGAGGGCCAGGGTGTATTCCAATCTCGATCCTGAAACCAAGGAAGGACTGGCTAAACCATTTTATGAGACCGTGATTGAAAAGGCCTCAGCCGATTCAGTGAAGAATTCTAAAGAATTACTGGAGTCATGCAGCTTTTTGGCTTATTATTACTTCAAAAACAAGAAGTATTGTGAATCATTGGATTACTGGATGAAGGTGGAAGCGATTGATCCCAATAATGAGAAAGCCAATAGTGCCATTAAAGAGTTAAAACCCAGGTGCCCCAGGAAATAATTACATTGATTCTAAATAAGTTGAGTACACTTGAAGGAATAAAATATTTTCTAACTTTGCTACCCCTGAAAAAATCAGAAAAACACTTAAAATCTAAAGATCATATTCAATCACTTTAAAAGTTTTAATCATGAGCAAGAAACAAAAGCAAAATGATGGTCAATCTTTAGGAAACACTTTGCGTTCCTTATTTGCCACAGGCACCATTTTGATTTCCCTGATCATTGCCATAGTAGTCTTCAAGTTTGTCATGGGTAATCCTGTGAACTTTGAAGGAGGTAATGTCAAAGGTGCACCCATGCCTGGCAACTACCTGGCTATGGTTTACAAGGGAGGATTCATTGTCCCTATCCTGATCACTCTCCTGCTGGTACTCATCACCTTCTCTATTGAAAGGTTTGTCACACTGAGAAAAGCAAGAGGTAAAGGCAGAATTAATGTCTTCGTTAAAAAGCTGCAAAACCTTATGATGGCTGGTCAGATCCAGGAAGCTATCGTGGAATGTGATAATCAAAAAGGCTCACTGGCCAATGTATTAAAAGCCGGTTTATTAAGGTATAAAGAACTGGAAACAGATCCAAACCTTGAAAAAGACCAGAAAATAATTGCGTTACAGCAAACATTTGAAGAAGCGACTGCCCTTGAGCTACCCATGCTTTCCAAAAACCTTGTCATTCTTTCTACTATTGCCTCCATCGCCGTACTCTTCGGACTGTTGGGTACCGTACTTGGTATGATCCGCGCATTCGCGGCTCTGGCCCAGGCTGGTGCCCCTGATGCCCTTGCACTTGCTACCGGTATTTCCGAAGCACTTATTAACACTGCCTTTGGTATTGGTGGTTCAACCATTGCCATTATCATGTACAACTTTTTCTCTAATAAGATTGATGCCATGACCTTTAAAATTGATGAAGCCGGTTTCAGTCTGATTCAAACCTTTAACGCTAACGTTAAAAGGTAAACCTGCACATTAGTAAGGAAATATAAACCAGCCTGATGGCTCAAAAAAAAGAGTACCATGCCAAAGATTAAAATGCCGGTTAAATCTCCACACATAGACATGACGCCTATGGTGGACCTGTTTTCCTTACTGTTGACCTTCTTCATGCTCACTACCTCTTTCCGTCCACCCGAAGCTGCTTTGATCGATACTCCATTTTCAGTATCAGAAAAACAAGCACCCGACAGGGACCTGATCACTGTTTCCATTAGTAAGGATAACAAGATCTTCTTCATGATGGACAACGGCCCCGACTCTACTACCCACTATCGTTCGGATCTGTTAAAACAAATGGGCCAGAGGTACAACATCCCGTTTTCTGCAAAAGAACTCGATAAGTTCTCCAAACTGAATTCATTCGGTATGCCAGTCAATTTTATGAGAACATGGCTTCACGCTGAAGATTCTAAGGAAAAGGAAAAGATGCAGGTTGGCATCCCTACCGATTCTACTGATAATCAGCTTGCTATGTGGGTCAGGTTTGCCCGTCTGGTGAACCCCAGAGCCGATGTCGCTATAAAAGGAGATGGAAATGCCGATTATAAAACCGTGAAAAAAGTAATGGATATTATGCAGGAAAATAAGGTCAATAAGTTTAACCTGGTTACCAGCCTCCAAAAAGAGGAAGCCAAACTGGAAAACAAATAAACCTTTTTCTTTTACCTATTAACAATTAATAACTATGGGAGAAATAATAGAAGGTGAAAAACACGAAAAAGGTGCCAAGCGAAGACCTAAAAAACACTCGACAAACATAGACATGACCCCAATGGTCGACCTGATGTGTTTGCTGATTACTTTCTTCATGCTTACCACCGCTTTCAGTAAGCCCAAAGTAATGGAGATCACCATGCCCGAGAAAAATGCGGATACAGCAAATCAGAAAAAACCTGAAATTGCAGCCGATCGTACGGTAAATATCCTGATTACCGGCAATGATGAAGTTTATTATTATATCGGACTCGCCAACCCCAACAAACCACCTATGCCTGTTTTATATAAAACAAATTACAGCGCCGATGGGATGCGGAAATTCTTGTTGGAAAAGAACCAGAACGTTTTTAAACAAGTCACTGAGTTGAAAGACAAAGTTCTGAAAGGAACATTGGTAATGGCCGATTCAGTATTGAACCGTAAGATTAAAGAGATAAAAAAAGCAGATAAAAAGTCACCCATTGTCCTGATCAAGGCCGATGAAAAGGCTAAATATCGAAATATTGTTGATATCATAGACGAAATGGCCATTTGCAATATCGCTCAGTATGCTGTTGTTGATATTGCACCCATTGAACTGGATATGATTAAAAATGCTCCGAAATAATTCTCTGTGGGGAAACATTAAAAATTTAATTCGATTTTCTATGGCAAAGAATAAGGAATTTGTAGAAAGCCTGGACGAGATCGTGTTCGCCAACCGGAATAAAGATTACGGAGCTTACCAGATCCGTAAAGTTTATCCAAAGTTTGTAAACCGTTCCGCCTCAGTCTCCATTCTTGCTATCCTGATTGCCGTTGCCGTTCCCTTGATTGCCAGTTATTACCAGCAAAAAAGGTATATCAGGCAGGAACAAACGGTTGGGGCAGAGTTCGCTGAAATGAACAAACCCCCGGAAGATGCACCTCCCCCTCCACCACCACCCCCTCCCGAAGCACTGGAGCAAAAAGTGAAATTCACCGCCCCTGTGGTCGTGGAAGATACTGTGGTGGAAACGGATGCATTGAACCAGGATGACTTGAAAACCACTGTTACCAATGTCGCTTTAACCGAAGATGACTTCAAAGTTGAAGAAAAACAGGAAGTTAAAGTGATCGACGAAGAAGAAAAAACACCCATCTTCACCGTGGTGGAAGAAATGCCTTCTTTCCCGGGTGGTGAAGAATCCCGGCTGAAATTCCTCCAGGAAAACATCCAATATCCTCAGGTAGCCAAGGAAAGCGGTATATCCGGAACGGTATATGTCTCTTTCGTGGTCGACTCCAAAGGTAGAGTAGCTGATGTTAAAGTCCTCAGGGGAATTGGCGGTGGTTGCGATGAAGAAGCCATCCGCGTTATTAAGTTGATGCCTTCCTGGAACCCTGGAAAACAGGCAGGAAAATCTGTAAGGGTACAGTTTACGATGCCTATCAGGTTTACCCTGAACTAATCTGAGGTTACGAATATTAATAAAAGCTGTCTTGGTTTCTGAGACAGCTTTTATTTTAAACTGAATAACCCTGACAGAGTCCGACCCTGTCAGGGTTAACCGTTTACCCGAAGCTTCTTCTGCCGCTGAAAGATCAGCCACAGCAAGCTGATCACCAGGACAATGCTTATCCCAACTTCCCAAAAGGCAGGCTGGGTGCCTAAAGTTTCCACATCAAACCTGGAGAGTCCCCGTGTATAAAGGAAGGCAGCAATGACCGCCAACCCGTTATTCATGAAGTGCGCCAGAACCGGAACCCAGAGATTACCCGACCATGCAAAAAGATAGCCCAGGAAAAGCCCTAAAACCACCCTGGGAATAAAACCATAAAACTGCATATGCATACTGCTGAAAAGAATGGCGGAAAGTACAACCGCCCAGTGGATGTTGCCTGTCCACTCACGGAAGAGACGTATCATTACCGAACGGAATAAAAACTCTTCTCCTACTGAAGGTAAAATGCCGATCATCAGTAGGTTAACTAAAAAACCGGACAAGGACTTAGTACTTAAGAAGGTTTTGGTAAGTACATCGGCCTGGTCTTCTTTAATTTGAAGCCAGGATTCCAATTGCTGCAGGAATGAAGGCAGGGCCATGTGCTGGTTTATTTCCAGCAACCAGCTGGTAAAAGGCATAGACAACACCATCAGGGAGCATGCGAGTATCAGAGTGACAACATCGGGCTTCTTATTGATCAGCAGGTATTCGGGAGCTTTTTTACTGATGAGGTAGGCAAAAATAAGGGGAGGAAAGATGAAAATACCAAGCTGGCTGAGGATCTGCAAATATTTGAGCAAAGGAAGGTAATTGGGGTCCTTAATATCAACCGGTTGAAGCATGCTGGAAAACGACTGACCGAAAAATGGCATCCCGATTAAAACTCCCAGTAATACGGTGATCATCAGGGTTGTAAAGATAATAAGCAGTAAAAAGAGCAACTTGCTGAAAGGGGAGAGGTAGGAGAGCAGGTCTGGTTTGGGGGTTGGCATCGGTTATTTGTTTATTTTGCGTGAAGATATAAATAATCTCAAAAAATGAGGATCGGGAATATTGCCTTCGACGAATATCCCGTGATACTTGCACCTATGGAAGATATCACCGATACGGCTTTCCGTTTCTTTTGCAAGAAGGCAGGAGCTGACCTGATGTATACCGAGTTTATTTCTTCCGAGGGTTTGATCAGGATGGCCGGTAAAAGCATGGATAAGCTAAGGCTGTCTGATGACGAAAGACCCATTGGTGTGCAAGTATTTGGTCACAATGTGGAAAGCATGAAAGGGGCCGTTGAAGTCGCTGAACGTTTTTATCCCGACCTGATCGATATCAACTATGGATGCCCTGTTCGAAAGATCGTTAACAAAGGTGCCGGGGCCAGCCTGCTCAGAGATATCCCCCTGATGATCCGGATGACAGAATCAGTGGTCAGGGCGACAAGCATACCGGTGACCGCCAAAACACGGCTGGGCTGGGATGAACAATCAAAGGTAATTGTTGAGGTTGCAGAACGATTACAGGACGCCGGGATACAGGCACTGACCATTCATGGCCGGACCCGTGCCCAGCAGTACGCCGGCCTCGCCGACTGGTCGCTGATAGGGGAAGTGAAGAATAACCCGAGGATGAATATCCCAATAATAGGCAATGGAGATATCGACAGCGCTCTGAAAGCCGGGGAGATGCGGGATAAATATGGGGTGGACGGCATTATGGTCGGCAGGGCCTGTGTTGGATATCCCCATCTGTTCAGAGAGATCAAGCATTATTTCAGGACCGGGAGCTTGCTTCCTATGCTTACACTGGAGGAAAGACTGGAACAATGCCTGGCCCACCTGGAAAAGCTGGTTGAGATCAAAGGAGAAAGGGCAGGGGTGCTGAACATGAGAAAGCACTATTCTGGGTACTTCCGCGGGGTGCCCCATTTCAAGCCCTACCGCTTGCAGTTACTTACCCTGACAACCTTACAGGAAATAAAAGAAACCCTTCATCAGATCAGGGATACTCATCTTTCTAACACCTGATTTATATAAGGAGTTCGAAAGTTTCAGGGTCGAACAACTGATTTATTTCCATTCCCGGCAGCAGGTGAAAGACTTGAAGGCCGACTTGTTCAGCCCCATTAATATGCTGGATGGAATCATCGATAAAAAGCGTTTTCTCCGCGTCCAGCTTGCTGTCAGAAAGAACAAAGTCAAAGATCTCCCTGTCCGGTTTCTTCATCTTTACCTGGAAAGAAAGATAGGCCTTTTCAAAGAGATCAGAAAAGCCGGAATAGCCAAATCTGTTCTGTAACTGTTTGGTATACAGCCTATAATGGATCTCGTTCGTGTTGCTGAGCAAGAAAATCCGGTACCTGGTTTTAAGCTGTTCCAGCAACCTGATCCTGCTTTCCGGCATATCAAGAATGATGGCATTCCAGGCCTGATCAATCTTTTCATCGCTCAGTTCCAGCCCGCTGATCTCCCTGACCCTGGAGTGAAATTCAGCCGGGCCGGTCAATCCTTTTTCCAGGTCATCGAAGAGATGCACCTGGCTGGCTTTGGAATAAAGCAGGTCGAAGCGCGTGATACCCAGCTCATGGAAAGCGAGGGCAGTGCGCTGGAAGTCGATATTGAGGATAACACCCCCGTAATCGAAGATGATGTTTTGGATACCTGGAGAATGGTTGGGCATAAAATTTCGGAACAAGATTGAAAATCCGGTTCAAATATGTAAATTTGCGGGCTCTTTTGCAAATCAAACTGATGCAAAAGACGGGCCTATAGCTCAGTGGTCAGAGCAGCGGACTCATAATCCGTCGGTCCCTGGTTCAAGTCCAGGTGGGCCCACTTTTTTCGTTCAAAATTTGCAATAAATAGTTGCAAATCAGGAGTTTCACAAATGGGGTGGTGTACATTGTGAAACTTTTTTTTCGATGTTTTAGGCTTAAAATTGTCAAATAATTTCACAATTTTAAAGCCTATGTACGCAACTTTTACAATCGAACTGGCTAACCATACCAAACGGGATGGGACAAAAGCCATCTACCTAAGGGTGACAATTTCCAAAAAACACCATCGATTTCCCCTCCATCTGTTTGTCAAACCGGAAAATTTTGAAGTCGGCAAGGTGACAAGGTCCGATATCGGTGCCATGGCCAAAAATATCCGTATTGAACAGGCCATGGCCAAAGCCTCCAAAATTGTGGAAGACTATTACCTCAGGGGCAAGATACTTACCATGGAGGATTTCATCGCCGAATATTCAGATGAATACTACGGAAGCCAGTCTTTCTATGATTTTGCCGAAAGGGAGATCCCACTGATGGCCGTGACTCGGTCACCGGAAACAATGAAGTGTTATACCACATTAATTAATAACATGAAAAAGTTCCGGCCCCGGGTAAACATGGGAGATATCAACCTGAACTTTTTCCGTCTCTATGAGCGGCATTTCATCGAAGGAGGCAACGGGGGACAGCAAACCGCCCACAAGAATCTCAAATACCTCAAATGTTTGATGAACCGCGCCCATCTTACCGGACTAATCAAGGATACCAGCTACCAGCAGTTCAAGATCAAGCAATTTGAAGGGCACCGCGAGTTCCTTGATCCGGAAGAACTGGAAATTCTCAAAGACATGTATTGGAAACAGGCCTTGCCCGCGGCCTATAACAGCGCCTTGCAGTATTTTCTGTTCGGTTGTTACACCGGCCTGCGCTATCACGATTTGAAGGTATTAACTTTCAAAAACATCATAGAAACCAGGGATGAGACAGGCACTCCGCGCAAAGCCATTCGTATCAAGCAACACAAAACAAAGTACCTGGTCACCATTCCACTGGTTGCCGAGGCGGTCCGGCTGCTGCCGGAACGTGGTTTCGATGACCAACCAGTATTCAAGGTACTGGTCAATCAGTACTTAAACCGTGTCCTTGAGAAGATCATGATAGAGGCCAGGATCAGTAAAACCATCACCATGCATTGTGCACGGCACACATTTGCCACCGTTGCCCTGGTCAAAGGCATCCGCATCAATTTCGTCAGCAAGTTCCTCGGCCATAAAAACCTCAAGGTTACAGCAATCTATGCCAAGTATATTGACCCAACTCTGATCCAGGAGATGAGGAAGTGGGATGCGGTTTAATTTTAGTCAACAAGATAAATGACAATTTTATATAGTAATTTTGATAATTGAAATGGCAGATAAAGCATTCATAACACCAAATGTGCTAAAGTGGGCAAGAGAGTCGGCAAGGATATCTCTTGAAACCGCTGCTGCAAAGGTTTCAGTTCCTTCAGAACGCCTGAAAGAATGGGAGGAAGGTGAAAGCCAACCTACAATCAGACAGGCTCAGATTCTTGCCAGGGCCTATAAGAGACCATTTGCCTTAATTTTTCTTCCTGATGTTCCCAGAGATTTTCAACCCCTTCAGGACTACAGAAAAATGGGATCAAAATCTCTTGGAACAGCCTCCATATTTATTATGAGGGAAATCCGGCAAAAGCAAACCTGGATCAGTGAGGTCTATGAGGAGAATAAAGAAGAGAAACTCCCTTTTGTTGGCAGGTTTGATATAACGGCCAATCCTAATCAGGTTGCTGAGGATATTCTCAGAACTCTTGGGATTGTTCCTGCTGCCTATAAGTCAGATAATCCAATAAGTGAATGGATCAGCAAGGCGGAAGCAAAGGGGATTTTCATCTCCCGAACCAGCTTTATTCATTCCCGGCTCAAACTTGATTCTGATGAGATCCAGGGATTTGCTATTGCAGATCCTTACGCACCTTTTGTATTCATTAACTCTGATGATTGGAATGCTCCGCAGCTCTTCACTCTTGTTCATGAGCTTGCTCATATCTGGATAGGGAAATCTGGTATATCTAATGATATTAGTCCGGAAATTGAAGACAGGGGCAAGTTCCACCCGGTTGAATTATTTTGCAACGAAGTTGCTGCTAATGCTTTGATTCCACTTGCGATTATTTCAAATCTTGAGAAAAGCACATTTAGTAGTTCGAGAGAAGTATTCAAAATTGCTAAAGTATTGGGGATTAGTTCATTTGCATTTTTAGTAAGGGCATTGAATCTGAAATTAATTTCGGCCAATCTTTACCTAAAAATGAAAGCAGAAGCTGATTTAGAATTCAAGGCATTTTTAATCCGGGAGGAAGAAAAGAGGGCTAAACAAAAAGAAAGCGATAAAAAGGGTGGTCCTAACTACTTCCTTTTGCAGCTTAACAGAAATAGCCGTCTTTTTACTCAGACTGTTCTGGATGCATTCAGGGGTGGATTCATTGAACCCACTCAGGCAAGTAATCTGTTAAATGTTCAGGTTAATAAATTTCAAAAGCTGGAAGCCCAGCTATATAAATGAGTACTATGGCAAAGTTATATTGTTTAGATGCCAATGTACTTATTGAAGCCTGGCAAAAGTATTATTCCCCCGCATTATGTCCGGATTATTGGGATGCTCTTAATTCATTGGGTGATCGGGATATAATCTTCATTCCTGAACTGGTATTTGAAGAAATCGTCAGAACCGATGATCACCTTTCTAAATGGCTGAAGCAAAGTAAAATCAAAGTCCATAAAATAGATGAAGACGTGACCAGGTGTATATCTCATATATACTCAGTTGATCCACTTCATAAACAATTGGTTGACAGCACAAAGAATCGGTCACTTGATGATCCTTGGGTAATAGCACATGCTATGAAAGAAAAGGCGACTGTTGTTACTAAGGAAGAGCTCGTCACTGCGCCGAATTCCAGGAAGGTTAAAATTCCAAATGTTTGTAAAAACCTTGGTATTAGGTGGATCCACGATTTTCAAATGATTGATGAGGTTGGAATACGGTTCTCTTGCAGGTTTGAAAAATCTAGCTTTTAGAATACTCCTTAAGCATCAGGTTTGGCTGTTGCTGGTTTAGGAATAGGCCGGGGGACGTGTGAATATTGTCCCTTCGCTGCTCATTGATATTGATAAATTCTGCATGATATTTTCAAATAATTGCATGCAATTTCATTTTCACTTACCTTTGCATAAGTGTATATGAAATTATTGCGACTACATATAAAACCAGGGGATGTTTATCGCCGGTCCGACTTAGAGTACTTCTCAACAGCGGTGGATCGTCATTTAAGCCAGTTAACGAAGGAGGGTACGCTACAGAAGCTCAGCCATGGCTTATATTATGCACCGAAAAAATCCAAATTTGGCAATGTTCCACCCAACGACCATGACCTGGTTGAACGTTTTCTAAAGGACAATTCATTTTTATTAGTATCCCCGAATTCATACAATTCGCTTGGTCTTGGATTAACCCAGCTATATAATACTACCTGGGTGTATAATCATAAACGCCGGGGTGAATTCAAATTGAATGGCAAAAGTTTCCTGTTCAAATTAAAATCTGGTTTTCCGGCAACACTAAGTGAGGAATTCCTGGTTATTGACTTATTGAATAACCTGAGTGAATTAGCTGAAGATTACGAACAGACTGTAAATAGTTTTCAAAAAAACCTAACCCGCATGAATGGTCCTGACCTAATGAAAATGGCACAGCAGTATGGTTCGGGTACGACAAAGAGAATAGTGAAATCTGCTTTACGCAAATCCCAATTTTTCATCAGCGATGCCAATAAGAGGGATCCGAAGAAACGCATTGTAAAATGCCACTGAAAAAATCTACAATAGCGTGCAATTTGATCAGGAAATTTCCGGTCAGTATTACTGGAAGAATCCTCCACCAAGTGTAATTGCATGCCTTTCTACCTAGATCTCAAATAATCATTCACAGACTTCCCGGTTATCAGCTTGCTATCCCTGGTAGTTTCCAGCTTTTCCTTCCTGGAATAATGAGTGACTGAGCAGTTTAATTGAACAATTGATGGAAAAGTTTGGAAATTCTGATATTGTTCATTATATTTGCATGTTCACGAAACGTGAACAGAGAAATGGTATGAACATGAACGAGCCGCTGATTATCGGAAAAGCATTGGAAATCTTAAACACTGTAACTCATTTTAAAGGCAGATGGAAGGGAAATGAAACAGGTATGGTTGATGGAGTAATGGAGATAAAGATTGGTGATCAATGGGTAACATTCTTTGTGGTAGTAAAGAAGGAAATGAGGAACCATCAGTTGCTCCAGATACAGAATCAGGCAAAGGCCAACCATCCCTTGATCGTCATTGCCGATAAGATTTTTCCTAAAATCAAGGAAGAACTTATCAAAATGGAGGTTGCTTATCTTGAAACATGTGGAAATATATTTCTTAAGATTGACCAGGTTTTAGTCCATATTGACGGTAAAAAATACTTGCCGGAAGAAAGGATGAAAACAAACAGGGCTTTCACAAAGACTGGTCTAAAAGTATTATTCCTGTTTCTTCTGGACGAAGAACATCTTAACCGGCCGTTCAGGGAGATTGCCAATTTGGCCGGAGTGGCGTTGGGTAATATCAACTATGTAATGAATGACCTTAGGGTGAATGGTTTTATCCAGGTTAATAAGGACGGGAAAAACAGGATTTTAAATAAACCGGAGCTTCTGCAGAAATGGATGGGAGCGTATAATGAAAGATTGAAACCAGTCCTGGAGATAGGGAGGTTTAGATTTTTGAAAGCTGATAATCTGGTTGACTGGCGCAATATTCAAATGAAAGCTGGTAAAACCTGCTGGGGTGGGGAACCTGGTGGTGCGATATTGACCGATTATTTGAGACCTGAAATATTTACTATTTACACTGATGAGGACCGGAGTGAAATGGTAAAAAACTATAGGATAGTACCTGACCCGGCAGGGAACATCAGGGTATTTAAAAAGTTCTGGAAGTTTTTGCAGAACTTCGAAAATGTCGCCCCTCCCTTGTTGGTTTATGTTGATTTATTGAATACCGGAGATAGCAGATGTATTGAAACCGCAAAACTTGTTTATGACAGATTTCTCAAATAAAACATTCCGGGAACTTTCCTTTCCGTTTTTCAGGGAGGCTTTTATCATTCTTGATATGGTTTTTCAGGAAATGGGGATATTTTATTATTTAATCGGTGCACAGGCACGTGATATCCACTTACTGGATCAGGGGATCGCTCCTTCCCGGGGAACACAGGATATCGATTTTGCTGTGATGTTACCAGATATGGAACATTATGAAGCCTTGATTTCTGAACTTGAAAAACATGGGTTTGAACGGGTCAGCGAACCCTACAGGATGATTTTTCGTCCGGCTATTACCGTAATAGACTTGTTACCCTTTGGAGAGATTGAAGAGATGTCAACAGTAAGGTTTACTGAAAGGGATATTGAAATATCCGTAATTGGATTCAGAGAAGTTGGAGAAGGAGCCCTGGATTATCCTGTTGAAAATCTGACGATCAGAATTTCACCTCTGGAAGGTCTGACTATTTTGAAGCTTTTATCCTGGCGGGATAAACATGAAAGGACCAAAGACCTTCATGATTTTGGGGTCATTCTGACACATTATTTCGAAATGAACGTGCTTAGATTCTTCAAAGCATGTGAAGAGAACCAAGTCGAGTTGGATGATTTTGGTTATGACTTCATGCTTGAAGCTGGTGCTTACCTGCTTGGGTGTGACATGGCCTTCCTCTTGAGAAAAGCCCCGGAATTAACGCAGGATATCATTAGCATTTTCCTGGATGAGATGAAAGAAACTCCAGGAGGTATTTCTAACTACCTGATTAATAATGGCTTTATCAGTGATTACAATACCCTTGATAAGGTGTTCAGCCAAATTATCAGGGGTATGAAAAAATCCTTCAATTAGGATTCTGTTTAGCCCATAAATTTATCTACTATAGCGTACAATTTGATCAGGAAATTTCTGGTCAGCCTTACTGGAGGAATTCTCCACCAAGTGTATTGACCAGCCATTCTACCTGGACCTCAAATAATCATTCACCGACTTCCCGGTTATCAGCTTCCCATCCCGGGTTGTTTCCAGCTTGCCATCCAGTATTAGCTTGGTGACGGTCGATGGTGAGATGTGGATGAGCCTGGCAATCTCCGACCGCTTGTAGGTCCTGGCCAGCAATTCATTGCCTTGCTTTTCTTTATCATATTCCCGGAGTGCTTCAACGACTGCTTCTTTTATCAAAGCACGAAGCTCTTCCCGGATCATTTTTAGTAGTGGGTCTTTCATCAATATAAAATGTTAGATGGTTCTTACTTCCTTACTTGTTTTCTCCCAAAGATCATGGTATCAATATACTACAATCAAGTAAGATAAAGTTCTTAATCTTACTTAGTCTTACTTGCTTACTTCATAAAAAGGGCAAAGATAAAATCTGCTATAGCGTAATTTTTGCGCAAATGCTTTGACCGGTGATCCTAACCTCAAGGCTGTCTTTCAGCCTTATACTGGCTGACAATTTACCAAATTAAATCTAATAACATCCCATAAGACCAGCATTAACAGCTGTTTCAGGATGTCTTCCTGTTTTGTCCTTTGGAAAGGATGACACCAGGTATTCCTTTGTGTGACATTATTAACTAAACACAAACACTATGGAAAATTCAAATGACTTTCCGATCCTTAACAAGAGGATGACCTTCAGAATGACCGCAAAGGACTACAATGACCTGCTTTCTTTCTGTAAGAAGAAAAGGATCTGCCGAAGCAGTCTGCTACGACACCTCATGTATGCTGAACTGCAAATCCCTCTCACCTTCCGGGAATTGGTTGAAGGCGGCGAAGCAATAAAAATCAGGTTAAGAAAACGCGGTTCCACTGTCGAAAAAGCATGAAATGGGATCACTGACCCGAAATGAGATTATGCAGGATCCCGCCCTGCAGGAGGCTATCATCAGGCATTACTTCCCTGAGGCCAGGCAGGGAAAGCTCTTTAAAGTCCGGGAGGAACGAACGCCGTCTGCCAACCTGAAAAACTTTAATGGGGTGCTGTACCTGACCGACTTTGGCAATGAACAGAAGGGAAAGAACTGCCTGGATATTATCATGGAACAGGAGGGCTGTAGCTTTAAAGATGCGATGGAACTGGTCTCAAGCCGCTTTTTGTTTCAGCATGTTCCACAGCCTGGGCCCGGGGATTTTAAACCATCCAAAGTTAAGGAACCAGTGATCCGGCCAAAGGAATTTAACCAGGCGGAATTGGATTATTTCGGGGTAAGTCCAGAGACATTGCAGAGGTTTAATATTCATGCCCTGTCAGCTTATAATGGATTGAAATCGAGGCCGGATTATTTCCTGTTTCTTTATGATTTTGGGACCTTCAGAAAGATCAACAAACCCCATGACAAGGGAAGCCGGTTCTTCTGGGTGGGAAACCGTCCCAGGGATTTCATCTTTGGATGGGATCAGCTACCCGAAGCTCTTGAAATGATCATCCTGACTGCCGGGGAAAAGGATACCCTGAACCTGGTAGAAAAAGGATTTCCTGCCGTGAGCCTGAACAGTGAATCTGCCAGGCTGGGTGATGACCAGCTGAGCCGCTTGCTGTCCAGGAGTGATAAACTCTTTGTCTGTTTCGACCTGGATGAAGCAGGCATAAAGAATGCAGTTGCACTGACCCGTCAGCATCCCGGAGTTTACAATATTAAACTGCCGGATGAACTGCGTCAGCATACCGACTTCCGCGGTAATCCCTGCAAGGACGTTGCTGACTTTTTCATATACTTTACTCCCCATGATTTTCAGAGGTTGATGGATGATACTGTCAAGCAGAATAAGGTAAAGCAGACAGATGAGAAGGATGATTCCGGCACCCCCCTGTTTACAGTTGTCAAGAACTTTCTGAAGAAAACCTATGACCTTCGCTTCAATGAAGTGGCCAATGAATATGAATACAAACTCAAAGGTGAGGCTCACTATAAAGAACTGAATGAGAGCAATGTGTATGTGACGCTGAGGGAAAAGAAGATCCATGTTTCCCTCTCTGACCTGACGGCTATCCTCAGGTCTGATTTCGTGACCCACTACGATCCCTTTAAAGAATACTTCGAATCTCTTCCCGCCTGGACTGCCGGTAAGGATCCGGACCATATCGAAAAAGTAACTTCCTTCTTTAAGATGCGGAACCGTTCGCGTTTTGTCATGCATTTCCGCAAGCACCTGGTGAGGACCATCGCCTGCGCCCTGGAAGAAAATGTCTTCAACAAGCAGGCCTTTGTACTGGTGGGATTAAGTCAGCACAGCGGGAAGAGTACCTTTTGCCGTTGGCTGTGTCCGCCAGCCCTGAAGAACTACTTTGCCGAGGACATCAGCACCGACAAAGACAGCCGGATCAGTTTCTGTGAGAACTTCCTGATCAACATGGACGAGCTATCCACCCTGGGGAAGACCGAGATACAGGCACTGAAATCCCTGTTCTCCAAGGGCAAGGAGAAGCTTCGCCGTCCTTATGACCGCAAAACCTCTGTAATTCCACGCCGGGCCAGCTTCATTGGCAGCACCGACCGCTCCGAATTTCTGAATGATGAAGCCGGTACCGTTCGCTGGCTTTGCATGGAGATAGAAAGTATCGACTTTGACTACAATATTAAGATGGACATTAACCTGGTTTGGAGCCAGGCCTATCAGCTGTATAAGGATGGCTTCAAGTATGAGCTGAACTCTGAAGAGATCAGGGTGAACGAGATGGAGAACAAACGTTACCAGGTAGTCACCCTGGAAATGGATGCCATCCAGACTTACCTGATGCCGGGAACCCCCAATGACCATGATGACTTTATCTATCCGCTTAAATTCCTGGAGTTGATCCAGGGATATAACAAGGACACCGCCAACAAATTTTCAGATATACGCCTGGGTAAAGCTTTCAAGTCACTGGGCTTCGTTCGCTCCCAGAAATACGAAAACAAGATGCAGTGCAAAGGATACTATGTCCGCTTTACACCCGAATACCTGGACAGGTTTGGAATGCCTTACACTTCTCCAGGTACAGTGAAAACTCAACAGGACATTCATGACCACAAGGATAAGCAACAGGATCTCCCTTTCTGACCGGCAATCTTACTTAGTAAGTAAGATCCACTTGAGAAGCAGTTTTTGCAATGCTATAAATGTCAGACAATTATAACAAGAGTAAGTAAGAAGTAAGATAATCCAGAACAATTTCAAACTTTTAAAAACCAATAAACATGAGCAAGAAGAATCAAATTAAAAAGTATGGACCAGCTGACAACTTCAGGTTGTATATGGGCCTGGTTGAATAAGCCAATGCCGGGAACAAAGTAGCAGCCAGCCTGGTGGAAAAGCTGAAAGGAATCTATGACACAGAAGAAATGAAGACCGAAATGGACAGACAGCTTTACGACGAGCTTCATCGAAAAGCCTGTAGTGGAAACATGGCTGCCTATATGAAGATTGAAAGGTTAAAAACCCAATGGGCCCACAAAATAGACAATTAAAGCGCTGATAATCAGCGCTTTTTTGTTTTAAATGTTCAAATAATGTTAAAGAATAGTTAAAATTATTTGATTTTTTGTCAAATATTGTTCAAATTTTTTGTTTGTTCTATTTCTCATTTGTACCTTCATTCAAAATTTGTCAGGCTATGGGAAAATTGGATTGTCTTTCAAGCAATCTGTGATCGTGTTAAGTTTAAATACCTTTTGATCCCTATCCAGGTCAATAAATTTCTCATTAGTGACAATAATCTTTGGATGATTCTTGTAAACTCTACATTAAAGTACAGATTTCAACCGAAGTTTTGTATCGACACAGTTTATTGATAAAGCTACATTTAGACCTTTTCCATTGGCTCTGACGCTCGGATAAAGAAATTGGGTACCATTAATGAATATATTTGCAGGGAAAATAGTCTAAATGACCAGCACATATACTCTAGCCGAACTCAAAGAATTAAGCGACATTAGCAAACGAAAGAAGTGTAACGCTTGTGGTTTGTATCTCAACCAATTACTAAGGTGTACCCCAAAAAATCTAATGTCTTTTGGGTGGGTCTGTCTGCTGTACAGATTGGGAATAACCAAGAAAGAATACCATTATCTTCGTTTACCAGGTCAGGAGCCTTAATCAGTGAGACCGAAAGGCCATATATCAATGAACTTTCATTTTATAAAACAACTGTTGTTAAATGCTTACCTCTTAGTAACGATAAAATCCGTTATCCTGCTAAACAAGAGATGGAAAAGTGCTATCCAAACATTCTTGCATCGAATTAGACTATGCTATGGGGTTTGCTAAGGAAAAGTATGAATCGGATCAATAAGATATTGCCCTAATGAAAAACTGGAAGAGAGTCTTTGACTTGGCGAATGAATTCTATAACCTAAGCCCGTGGAATTGGATGGAGGAAACTGATATTTTCGGTATCAAGGTACCGGGTGAGGAGGATATTCATTTTGCCAGTGTGATGGGTTCAGCGAAAATTCATCCATCGGTAGCATTTTACCAGGGTTGGCCTGGCTTGGCAAAGTACTGGGAATTGCAGGATGTAGAAACTCATCTTGGTCCTGATATATTGCTGACAACACCGCATTTGTTGCTGTCTTTTTCAGATTGGGAGGGAATCGAATTTTCGCAGAGAAAGATATTCCGGTTGCTAAATTACCGGCCGGTCAATAAAAATTCCTGGCCGGAGATTAAAAGGATTGTACCCGGTTTCTTCCCGGTAAGTATTGATGAATCAGAAACGGTAAAAATTGCGGCCATTCTTGAGCAAACTCTGGAGGTGGTTAAACGGGCAAAACATAACAAGGCGTTTATCCATGGTGAAATGCATAGTGATAATACTTACCTGGTCCGGGAACTGTTGATCAACGGGGACTCAATGAACTGGAAAGACCAATACAGGGATATCGAATTAAAGGCCGTGAAATATGCTTCCACCTATAATACCGGGAAGCTTCAACAGGTCTTATCCTTTCCGGCCAAAACCACCATGGAGTTGGACCTTAGGATCATGCCCATTCCGGTAAAAGAAAAGAACAAACCGGCATATTTCTCTTTTATCCTGATCTGTACTGAAACAAAGTATGGGCTAATCCTTGGCACCAGAACACTGACGCCTTTCCCCCGTTTGGATGATTTATACAACAGTCTTCCGGCTGAGTTCTTAGAACTACTTATTGGTGCAAAGATTAGTCCGGCCGTTGTTTATGTTCGTAATGACTTACTCTACAGGCTTATTCAAACTTGCTTTGAAAAGCATGGTATGGTTATAAAGCTGGTGGAGGATCTTCCCCAAAGTGATGCGGCAGTAAAGGGGTTGATAGGGCATTTGAAGTGAAAATTGATGATTTTTGTGTAAATTTGTAGTATCAAATAAGGTAACCTTGTCCACTTCAGAGCTTAACGGCATTAAGGTAAGTTTAATATCATGGATTAGTCAGCTTTCTGACACAGAACTAATTACTTTTCTGGATGGTCTCAGGATTTCGAGAGACCCAAAGGAGAACCAGGATGTGTTTTCCGGCAGCCACAAAAAACAGGTATTGGCTGGTTTAAAAGATGCTGAGGAAGGAAAAGTGATGGAATCAAAAGAATTCTGGAAGAAGCTGAACAATGCATAAATCCAAAGACTTACAGTTTGTTTGGACTGAAAAGGCCTTACAAAACGCCGTTTCAATCAAACATTATTTATTGACACATTTTTCATCAACGGAGGTGGCGCATTTTTTTGCTACACTTCAAGATTTTGAAGAAGCAGTAAGCCTGTTTCCAAAACTTTATCCGGAGTCAATTTTCAAGAAAAATATCAGAAGAGCTATTCTTAGTACAGTCCTTTCTGCATATTACAGAAAATAAAGGGGAAAATTGAAGTCATTGCTCTCCTGGATAACCGTTGTGATATTGAACGTATTCAAAATCAACCGAATAACAGACCAAGATAAAAATTATCATATTAAACTCCAAATGAATATTTTTTCAGTATATTTACTTATTCAAAAGTCTCATTAGCTTCTTGAATTCAGCCTTTAATAGATTGTATTGCATTAAAAATCAAAGAAAGGAGATAAAATGATAAGACTCATTCTTAAGAATATTAAAATACAGGGAGAAGGGAATCTTTATTTTGATATCGCAGTTGTAACCGAAAGCGATGGCGTTATAGACCTCGAAGTACTCTATGACCAAACTAACATTTTGTTCTACTCTTGTCAAGTTGTCGAAAAGTTCAGCCAACCCGGTTTTTATTCGATGGGAACTTGTCTGATTTTTAATTTTTATACCAGAACTGCGCGTGGAGAAAGGGTAATTATTGCAAAAACAAAAATTGATTTCAAGTCAGGTCAGGCACAAATACTTTCACGTTATGGGCACATTGTTGTTCAGTGACCAGAAATCAATAGAGTAAAGTTAGCGCAACTCCGCCTAACCACCAAACCTTTTAATCCGGAGCAAACCCTGCCAGTTCTTTGTGAGCTTAAACCCTTCTATTAGTCAGATCAATCCTCATGATATTAAGAGCTACAAATGCTTTTGTTACGAAAAGAACTGATTAATCTCCAAGAATCATTATTCTCGTCTTCCTGAATAATGCATTACCCTGTTGATATTCAATAGTATAAGAATACACACCCTTTGGTAGACCAATACTATTGAAAGTTATCATCTGG
>JAPLDE010000085.1 GCA_026391855.1 Bacteroidota bacterium
CAAATTTACCGCATTTTATTTTTGCGATAAAATACCCTGAAACTATTATTTTTACTTCATGATGTCAGGAGTTCTGAAGATATTAAATACCAATTAATTACAAAAAAATAATATATTCATAATGGAACCAACTTTAGTAATCCTCGCTGCAGGCATCGGCAGCCGGTATGGCGGGCTCAAACAGGTGGAAGGTGTCGGGCCTTCCGGTGAGACCATCATGGACTATTCCATATTTGACGCCATGCGGGCTGGCTTCGGAAAGGTCGTCTTTGTGATCCGGAAAGATATTGAAAATGACTTCCGGTATGCTTTTACCAACAAAATGGAAGGGAAGGTCCCCTTCGAATTCGTTTACCAGGAACTTGACAGTCTGCCCGGTTCACTGAAAGCTCCGGAAGACCGGATAAAGACATGGGGTACCGGTCATGCCGTGATGGTAGCCCGGGAGGCTGTAAAAGAACCATTTGCAGTTATCAACGCCGATGACTTTTACGGTGATGATGCCTATCTCCGAATGTCCGGTTTTCTGACCGGTCTCCCGGAAATATCACCGTCTGCATCCTATGCGATGGTGGGATACGACCTGGAAAATACCCTCTCCGATTTTGGAACTGTTTCCAGGGGTATCTGCAAAACAGACGAAAACCACTTTCTGATGAGTGTCACCGAAAGGACGAAGATCATGAAAAGCCATGGGAATATCGCCTTTAAAGACGACAGCGACACCTTGGTATTCCTTCCGAAAAACGCTATCGTATCGATGAATTTCTGGGGTTTCACTCCCTTGTTCTTTGCTCAGCTGGACAACCTCTTTCTGAATTTTATGAAGACAAACGGGGATAATATCAAGGCCGAATTCTATCTTTCCACCGCGGTCGACGATCTCATCAGGTCTTCAATGGCTGATGTCAGCGTTCTCCATACCCGGTCGCACTGGTTCGGCGTGACGTATAAGGAAGATAAGCCCGATGTGGTTGAAAAGATCAGGGCACTGGTAAGGGCAGGCATATACCCGGCTAAGCTGTGGATCTGACAGGCATGGACAAAACGCTCCTCCATATACTCAGCCAATTTGTTGATGATGCTGAAGGTACCACCTTTACACCTGTCAGCAACGGCCATATCCATGAGACCTACCTCTGCGATAACCATAAGAAATATGTTCTTCAGAAGGTCAACAACCAGGTTTTTCCTGATATTCCTGCCCTGATGAAAAACATCAGCCGGGTTACCCTGCATCTTAAGGACAAGGGAATGGATTACGCATTGCAGATACCGTCAGTAATCCCTGACAAAAAGGGGGTTCCTTATATTATAGATGAACAGGGAAACTACTGGAGGTTATTTTCCTATATCCATGAAAGCCAGGCATATAACAAACCTGCCACCACTGACATGGCAGCAGAAGGCGGGCGGGCTTTCGGGTTATTCCTTAAAGCATTGTCGGACCTTGACCCGGGTGAACTGATCGTCACTCTTCCCTGTTTCCATGATGTTAACCAGCGGTGGGAAAACTATCTCCATGCCAGGGAAAAGGCCCCCCCGGAAAAATTCAAAGAGGCCAAAGAAGAAACCGACCTGGCCGAGGCTCATTATACCGGTATGAACAAGTATTTCAGCATTATTTCCGACGGATCGGTTCCACTGAGAGTAACACATAACGACACCAAGTTTAATAACATACTGTTTGACAGTCACCAACAGGCTGTCAGCGTCATCGACCTGGATACCGTGATGAGCGGACTGGCCCTTTTCGATTTCGGCGATGCCATCCGGACCCTGTGCAATACCGCTGATGAAGATGAAAGAGACACTTGCCGGGTACATTTTGATATGCGTTTATTTGATTCATTTTCAAAAGGTTACCTGAGCGCATGCGGTACTATTCTTACCACAGAAGAGATCCGGCACCTGGCATTTTCCCCTTTGTATATCACTTATCTTCAGGGTCTTCGGTTTTTAACGGATCATTTTGACGGAGATAAATATTACCGTGTCGGGTATTTCGGGCATAACCTGGTAAGAGCGGCGGTTCAGTTTATGCTTCTTCGCCAGATGGTTGATAAACAGGATGTTATGCAGGAACATCTGAATGAAATTATCCATTCCCTACGAGGTTACGAAAACCCTGTCAGGGGCTTGAAGCCCTGAGCAGGTAAAATTAATTGTTAATATAAAATAATGAATATCATGCGATTAAAGACGATAGCCACCTTTTTGCTGTTGCAGAGTTTTATCATTACGTTGATGGCCGGTCCTGTCAATATTATTCCGTATCCTGCAAAGCTGTCAAAGAAATGGGGGCATTTTACCATCAGGCCTTCCACCAGGCTGATCATCGATGGAAATAACCAGGAGGTTCGACGCCTCGCTCATTTTTTTACCGCTAAGCTGAAAACCGCCGGCGGCCCTGAGATCAGCATTGTTGAGAAGAATAAAACCAAACCGGGCAGGTTCGACCTTCAGTTTACCCTTGAAAGCCCTCCCACCGGTCTTGGGAAAGAAGGATACGAGCTGACTATCAGGCGTAAATCACTGATATTAAGGGCATCATCAGGCAACGGGCTGTTTTATGGGATCATTACCCTTTTTCAGCTACTTCCTCCGGAAATAGAAGGCAATGCAACGGCAGGATTATCAAAATGGACCATCCCCTGTCTGCATATCACTGATTTCCCGAGGTTTCCGTACAGGGGTCTTCACCTGGATGTCAGCCGGCATTTTTTCCCTGTTGAATTTATCAAAGAATACATCGATCTCCTCTCTTATTACAAGATGAATACTTTCCACTGGCATCTGACCGACGACCAGGGATGGCGGCTGGAAATAAAGAAATACCCCTTGCTCACCCAAATCGGGTCGATCCGTAAGGGAACCCAGGTAGCCAAAAGCGATCAGACGGACAATACACCCTATGGTGGTTTCTATACCCAGGAGCAGGTCCGTGATGTGGTTCGCTATGCCGCTGAAAGATACATCACCATTATCCCTGAGATTGAGATGCCCGGTCATGCCGTGGCAGCCCTGACGGCTTATCCGCAATATTCCTGTTCCGGAGGCCCTTTCGAGCTAAGAACCACCTGGGGTGTTTCCGATGATGTCTTCTGCCCCGGTAAAGATTCTACCTTTCTTTTTATCCGGGATATTTTAAAAGAAGTGATGGATCTTTTTCCCTCCGTTTATATCCATATCGGGGGGGATGAAGTCCCGAAATCGCGCTGGATAAAGTGTCCCCGCTGCCAGGAACGGATCAGGGCCGAAGGGTTGAAAAATGAGCAGGAACTGCAGAGCTATTTTGTCAGAAGGATTGAGAAATTCCTCACCGAAAACGGCCGCAAGCTGATTGGCTGGGATGAGATACTGGAAGGGGGAATTGCAGCGGAAGCCACCGTCATGTCGTGGAGAGGGACAGAAGGAGGTATTGAAGCCGCCAGGCAGGGGCATGATGTGGTGATGACCCCCGGAGCTTATTGCTATCTGGACCATTACCAGGCCGACCCCTCTTACGAACCCCTGGCCATAGGGGGTTTTACCAACCTGAAGAAGGTTTACTCCTATGAACCCGTTCCTTCAGAACTCACTCCCGAACAATCCGGGCATATCCTGGGTGCCCAGGGAAATCTCTGGACGGAATATATGGAGAAGGGTGATCACGTCCTGTACATGGCCTACCCCCGTGCCATCGCCCTGGCGGAAGTCGACTGGTCGCCCGCAAAATCAAGGAAATGGGACAATTTCGTTACCCGGCTTGAATCCTCCTTTAAACGGCTCGACCTGAAGAAAGTAAACTATTGTAAAAGCCTGTATGATGTGAACATCACCACCCAGTACAGCGAAAAACACAGGGCTATGGAGATCGCCATGGGTTCCGACTGGAAAGGAGTTGACATCCGGTATACGACCGACAACAGCGAACCCGGTTTGAATTCACCCGTTTACAAAAAACCTTTCCGGCCGGGAAAAACCACCCTGGTTAAAGCTGCCGTGTTTCAGAAAAAGACAAGAAAAGGCCGCACCAACGAAAGACAGGTACTGGTCCATAAGGCATATGGCGCACCGGTCGAACTCCTTCAGCCATACAGCCCCAAATACCCCGGAAAAGGGTTGCTTACCATCACCGACGGGCTGAACGGGGCCCTTTCATTCAGAGCCGGAGAATGGCAGGGCTTTGAAGGAAACGACTTCGAAGCCGTGATCGACCTGAAAGTTCCTACCCAGGTCAATACAATCACAGCCACCTTTATGAAAAACATCTATAGCTGGATCTTCCTCCCGCTCAGAGTTGAATACTTCATTTCCAATGATGGCAAGGTGTTCGAGCAGGTTGGATCGATCGATTGCCCGGCTGTTAAGGAACCCGGGGTTGAAATCCGGCCATTCTCCCAATCCATCGGTAATAAAACTACACGGTTCATCAAAATCAAAGCGCAGAACAACAAGATCTGTCCTCCCTGGCATGAAGCTGCCGGACAACCGTGCTGGCTGTTTGTTGATGAGGTGATTGTGGAGTGATAGTTATGAAGGTTATGGAGGTTATGGAGGTTATGATAGTTATGGAGGTTATGATAGTTATGGAGGTTATGATAGTTATGGAGGTTATGAGGTAAAGAAGAGTAATCGGTTGATTATTATGGATCCTTCAACCTGTATATTCAGATTTATTCCTGATTTGGAAATCATCTGATTCTTAAATTCTAACCCAGGCTGGTTTTTCAAAAATAATCATTGTTTCTGAATTCTCTGTCACGAAGTGGTTCAATTTGAATAACCGCGGGTGAATATAATTTTAGGCAGTCCTGTGATTTTTTTGTTGATCAAATTGTTTTATTTAATACTTTTGTTGCTTGCGTCTGGGAGGAGTCGCCAAGCGTCTCTATAACGGGAATAATTCCCTGATACCAGTCGCTTTTTTTATGCCATAATGTTATGGTTTATTTTTGTTATATTGATGAGTCCGGCGAACCAGATTTTCCCGGAAATACCAGTCACTACATTTTAGCAGGCCTGTCTATCCCAATTTCACAATGGAAATTATGCGATGAAGGTATATCTTCATGATCCTAACTGTCAATGTCAACTTTGCCAAGAAAAGTGTAGTTAATTTTGATTAGTGAATCAACCATTTATGTTTAAAATCATCAGATTTCTAAATATACTAGTTCTATTGATGACCTTTACGGATGTCTTCCCGCAGGAAACCCCGGAAGCCAAAGCGAAACGGATGGAATGGTTTGCCGATGCCAAACTGGGCATTTTTATCCACTGGGGCATCTATGCGGTGAATGGTATCGATGAATCCTGGTCGTTTTATAACGGCAAGATCTCTTATGAAGACTATATGAAACAGTTACAGGGGTTTACGGCAGCCAACTACCACCCTGAACAGTGGGCCGATCTGTTTTTCCGTGCCGGGGCAAAATATGTGGTCCTTACTTCCAAACACCATGATGGTGTAGCCTTGTGGGATACAAAGATGGGAGAACTGAGTGTTGTAAAGCGCTCACCGGCCGGCCGCGATCTGATCGGCCCGTATTGCGCCGCCCTTCGGAAAAAAGGATTGAAAGTAGGCCTGTATTTCTCCCTTTTAGACTGGTCGCATCCCGACTATCCCGGTTTTAGGCGAAATGAGAACAAGTATGAGAAGGACAGCCTGAGATTCAATAAGTTCAGAACTTTTTTATACGGTCAGCTGGATGAACTGGCCGAAAAGTTTAACCCCGACCTCTACTGGTTCGACGGTGACTGGGAACAACCGGCAGAAACCTGGGGAGCCCGCGCCATCCGTGAAAAACTGCTGAAACACAACCCCAACACCATTATCAATTCCCGGTTGCAGGGATATGGCGATTATGACACCCCGGAAAACGGGGTGCCTGTCCACAAACCCCAGGGCAACTGGTGGGAACTCTGCATGACCATGAACGACTCATGGGGTTATCAGCTCACCGACAACAACTTTAAAACGCCTTACCAGCTGATCTCAATCTTTGCCGACTGTATCGGTAAGGGAGGAAATCTTCTGCTGGATATAGGGCCGAAAGAAGACGGCAGCATCCCGGCAGAGTACACCTCCTGTCTCGAGGAATTCGGCCGGTGGACCGGGAAGCACGCCGAGGCCATCTATGGGACAACTGCCGGCATTCCGAGGGATTATTACTGTGGAAACAGCACCCTTTCAAAAGACCGGAAAAAACTCTATCTGTTTATCGATCAGAAACCCATTGGCCCTATTATGGTAAAAGGACTCAGGAATAATGTGAGGGTAGCTTATGTGGTTGGAAAAGGCAACAACCTCAATACCAGGGTGATGATGAAGGCCTGGTGGAGTGAGATTCCCGGCATCCTCTATATTGATGTGCCGGAAGGATCACTGGACCCCATGGTGACGGTGGTAGCGTTATCCCTCGACGGAGCACTCGAACTCTATCCAAAACCCTGATAGTCAGAATAATAAATGAGACAATAAATCAGACCGGAAAGAAGAATCGACTGTCAGAACCGGACAGTCTTAAATTTCTTTTTCTCCTTTTTACAGATCAGCTGTGCAGCGTTCCTTCCTGAGAAAAGGGCCGCGGGAACACCGCCGCCGGGCTCAACCCACTGCCCGGCCATGTAAAAATGCTCTAAGCCCGGTAGGGTCTTCCTCATGTTTGACAACCCGCTTTCTTTGGTCATCAGCCAACCCTCAAAACTGCCCTTCCAGTTGTTGGTATACCGGATCACCGTGGCCGGAGTGGAAACATCCACCATCTCCAGGTTTTCCTTAATACCCCCCAGTTTCTTATCCAGATAGCCTATCACTTTGTTAGCAAGTCGTTGCTTCTGGTCCTTGTATTTCTGCCGGTCATGGTCTCTCAGCCTGTTCCAGTATTCATAGTGGTAAGTTTCCAGCATGGCCGTGATGAGCGTACTTCCCTGCGGCGCCAGTGTCGGATCGAAATTGTACAGGTGATAACCCAGGAAATCCGTTGTAATCGAAGTATCTATTTCCATGGGTTCCGGCAATGGGAAATACACGGCAGATGGTTCTCCCTCAAAAGTCCGCTTCACTCCCAGTGAAACCTGGATATATGAAGGGAATACACTGAATTTGCGAAAATAGAACCGGATCTTATGATCAACAAAATGCCCCTTCAACATTTCAAAAATGGTAGAATACCCGTCGGCGGCCGAAATCACATAATCCGATAAAAAAGTCCGTTTATCTGACAACCCCAGCCCACTGGCATATTGCTTTTCTTTTTTCTGAGAGACCAGGATACGGTTGACCTTATGGTGGTAGTTAATTTTACCGCCCAGCTCAAGGTACCTTTTCTCGATCAGCCTTGAAAAATTCAGTGAACCGCCTATCGGATATCCGGCACTCTTCCGGCTCATCCAAACAAAGGTAAAAATGATAAAGAGCATCGACATCTCGGGGAGAAAAGCAAACTCGAACATCTTTCTCAACAGGGGATTGCTGCACCTGGCTGCATAGTCGGCTGCCGGGATCTTGCTCCATTTATTGAGCGATCCCAGGTAAGGCAGCAGCCTGATCATTACCTTAAACCCTTCCCAGAGTGACAGCAGCTCCTGTGGCTTTTCAATTGGCAATGAAAAACCGGACATCTTTCTGACGGCAGAAATAAATTCATTTATATGAGCCTCATCTTCAGGCGCTTTCTCTTTCAATTCCTTCTCCAGCCTTTCAATATCGGTAAATACCCTGATGACCTTCCCCTGCTTATCCTCTACCCTGAAATACTCCTCACTGTCGACAAACTTCAGGGTTTTCATATCGATCAGTTCATTCCAAAGATTGTAAAAAGGATCAGAAGGGGAAGATCCTACCAGCCAGTGAAGACATCCGTTGACAGAATAGCCGTCTTTCTCCCAGGAGGTGCACAGCCCGCCCGGCAGCGAATGCATCTCGAAGATCTCTGTCTCGAAACCATTCATTTGCAGGTAGCAGCCTGCTGAAAGACCTGCAATACCTGCACCTATGATATTGACTTTTACCGGCATGCGTTCATTTTACGCTGCAAGTTACCAAATCGGACGACAAAAATGAAATTTGCTGGCATAAATTACATTTTCTTAGGATAATTTTGACGGAACCATAGAATTTGTTCGTTCCTGTCCGTCATTTGTTTCGTCATTGGTGCCGTGCAGGGACGCACAGCTGTGCGTCCGTGCAGATCTATCTACCAACTACTTCTATCCTGATGAATCCGGCAGAATCAGATAAAATTACGACAGTTCCTGGAAAATATTGACTAAGTATTAGGACATTTGTCTCATCATTTTCAGACGCTGGAGATCCTGAAACTTTAAAATAATGAAACTTACTAACACCAATCAGACTATGAACAACGCTGTTAACTATCTTATTAAAGATGGTTATAACGAAATGAATTTCAATAAGGTAACCGATATGCTGAAAAATGCCTTCTGGAGTATCGGGATTGATCAGGAAGAAGTGATGAAAGGTGCGCGGAACTCTGCCCTGGTTGTTGGCGCTTTTACGCCTGAAAATGAACAGATCGGATATGCAAGGGTGATCTCGGATAAAACCCGTTTTGCCTATATCCTTGATGTGATGGTAGATGAAAAGTTCCGGAAACAGGGGATTGGAAAAGCCATGATGGAGACTGGATGGAAATATGGCATGGCAGACCAATCCGATAAATTTATCATTATTGTCTGATATTCATATCATTAACTATTTGATGTTGAATGAAAATAATTAGCGTTCTGAATCCGGTTTCCTTGTAATGGCCATGGTTTCCTGGTTAAAATCAACAGAAAGTCTGGCAGGACTTAAATCGACTTTCCGGTCACTTCAGTACCGAAACTATCGTCTTTTTTTCGGAGGCCAGGGCATTTCGCTGATCGGGACCTGGTTACAGCGGATTGCCACACCCTGGTTGGTTTACCAACTCACCGATTCTGCTTTTTTACTTGGTGTAGTGGGCTTTGCCGGGCAGATCCCGACCTTTATTCTGGCTCCTTTTGCCGGGGTGCTTACCGACCGCTGGAATCGCTATCATATCCTGGTTGCCACCCAGATCCTGGCCATGATCCAGGCTTTTATCCTGGCCATTTTGTTTATGACCGGCACTATTGAGGTTTGGCATATCGTCCTTTTAAGCATTATCCTGGGTTGAATAAATGCCTTATACCGTGCTGATGCCTGTCTTTGCAAAGGAAATTTTGCATGGTGGTGCGCATACCTTCGGATTTCTGATGGGTGCCTCAGGGGTAGGTGCCCTGGCAGGCACCATATACCTGGCCTCCAGAAAAACTGTGGTCGGCCGGGGAAAAATCATCGTCATTTCAGCCCTTCTTTTCGGTTTTGGTTTGATCCTGTTCTCTTTAACCCGTATCTTTTTGCTTTCAATGGCATTAATGGTCATCACCGGTGGCGGCATGATCTTACAGATGGCCTCCAGCAACACTATACTCCAAACGATTGTGGATGACAGTAAAAGGGGCCGGGTAATGAGTTTTTACACCATGGCCTTTGTCGGGACGGCGCCTTTTGGCAGCTTCCTGGCAGGCGGAATGGCCAGCCTTGCAGGTGTACCGTGGACATTACTCACCGGGGGAGCTTTCTGTGTGGCCGGTGCGCTTTTCTTCGCCCGAAAACTGGCTAATTTAAAAAGAATGGTTCGCCCTATTTATATCAAACTCGGTATTATCTCTGCCGATGAACAGCTGAATTAATAAACCGGTCGTTTGCTAAGTAATTGACACTATATTTGTGAAAATATCGCAAATCAAACACATGATGATGAAAAGCACATATCCCTTATCCCTGGCCATGGCTGTTCTGATCCTTCTTTCAGCCTGCAGTAAATCCAGGCAAACCCAATCCATAAAGATGCAGAACGATTTTCCAAAACCTCCCGTGGCGGTCGTTAAGCCCGACACTTTCAAAGAATTCGGACATATCCGGATCGACAACTATTTCTGGCTGAAAAACAAGAAAGACCCTAAGGTGATCGAATATCTCAAGGCCGAAAACGCATACTGCGATACGGTAATGGCCTCGACAAAAGGCTTGCAGGATACACTTTTTAAAGAGATCAAAGGCCGCATCAAGGAGGATGATCAGAGCGTACCACAACTGGACAATGGCTATTACTATTATAACCGGACCATCAAAGACAAACAATATTCTGTCTACTGCAGAAAAAAGGGGGATACCACAGCCACTGAAGAGGTTGTATTCGATGAAAACCAGATGGCCGAAGGACATGATGCCTTTATCCTGGCAGTATTCCTGGTCAGTCCCGACAACCGGCTGGCTGCCTATATGTTTAACACAACCGGCTCATATGCCGAATATGACCTGAAGATAAAAGACCTGGTAACGGGAAAGGATCTTGAAGATCACATCAAAGGGGTCGGTTCCTTTACCTGGGCTAACGACAATAAAACACTGTTCTACACCGGCATCAATAAAGCGCTCAGATCGTGCAAGGTGTTCCGTCATGGGCTGGGTGATAAAAAACCGGATCAACTGATCTATGAAGAGAAAGATGAAATTTTTACAGTGGGGCTGACTAAATCGAATACTAAAGACTTTATATTCATTTATTCAGGCAGTTTTAACACTTCAGAAGTCAGACTTCTCCCGGCAGATAAACCCTTGTCTGAACCAAAAATCTTTATGGCCAGGAAAAAAGATGTGGAGTACGATGTACAACATCATAAAACCTGCTTTTACGTCCGTTACAAGGATCCGCAGGTAAAAAACGCCATGATCTACCAGGCTCCGCTGAAAGGTTACGAAGACATGAAAAGCTGGAAACCGCTGGTGAATCATGATCCCAAGGTGAAAATCGAGAGCTTCTCTACCTTTGAAAAATTCATCAGCCTATTTGTAAGGGCTAACGGTTTGAACGAGATCCGTATCCTGAACCTGGCCACCGGGGCCATCAGTCCCATTACCTTCCCGGAACCGGTTTATACAATTTTTCCGGCCGGGACCCATGAGTATAATACCGTTCAATACCGGTATGGTTACGGCTCACTCAACCGTCCGTGGACAACCTATGACTATGATACTGAGAAACATACAAGCAAAATACTGAAGGTTCAGGAAGTTCCCGGAGGTTTTAATCCGGATGACTATGTTGTAGAACGTCTCTGGGCAACGGCTTCCGACGGGGTAAAGGTCCCCATGGCTATTGTTTATAAAAAAGGCCTGAAGAAAGACGGGAAAAATCCTGTTTTGCTGGAAGGTTACGGATCATACGGCTACAGCACCGATGCCAACTTCAGGGTATCGGTCTTCAGCCTGCTCAGCCGTGGTTTTATCTATGGTATTGCCCAGGTCAGGGGAGGCAGCGAGATGGGTGAACAATGGTATGAGGACGGGAAAATGATGAAAAAGATGAACACTTTTACCGATTTCATTGCCTGTGCCGAAAACCTGGTCAAAGAAAAGTTCACAACCCCTGACCTGCTTGGGATCCGTGGGGGAAGCGCCGGCGGATTGCTGATGGGCGCTGTTACCAACCTTCGCCCTGACCTCTTTCATGTTGTTATTGCCCAGGTTCCTTTTGTGGATGTGATCAACACCATGCTGGACAAAGACCTGCCTTTGACGACCCAGGAATATGAACAATGGGGCAATCCGAACGAAGAAGCTGCCTACAACTATATCATGAAATACTCCCCTTACGATAACGTGAAAGCCCAGGCCTACCCGAATATCCTGGCAACCGCCGGTCTGAATGATTCACAGGTAAGTTATCATGAACCGGCCAAATGGGTGGCAAAACTCAGGGCTGTGAAAACCGACAACAACATCATCCTGCTGAAGACCAATATGGAATCAGGCCATGGCGGAGCTACCGGCCGGTATGATTACCTGAAAGAAATTGCTTTTGATTTTGCCTTCCTGCTGGATCGAATGGGGAGGTAGAATTCATTGTTATTCAGGATAATACAGTAGAAATAAATAGAAATACATAGAGATAAGTTGAAATAGGAAGGGATAAGGGTGATAGTAATTATTGATCTTACTCCCAGCCAGGAATCTCTTGATAAACGATTTAAAACCAGGAATTTACATTATTAAGGTAAAAGGAGGGGATGGCGCTTTTTTTTCGAGGAGCATCGTTTTGATTTAGAATGACGCACCATCTCTACCTTTGATTTTTATCCATAAAATGAAGAGGGGGATTGTTTATCTTTGCAAAAAAACCGTATCATGCCAAAACTTTATGAATATTTCGGTCTGATCTTTCTTTTTTATTCTAATGAACACGAACCCATTCACATACATGGTAAGTATGAGAATAAGGAAAGCAAGGCTGAAATTATTTTTGAGAATGGCAAGTTTAAATATATTATTATTAAAGATGTTCCTGGAAAGGAGCCATTGGATGTTCAAAGTTTGAAAAAATTCAAAAAGATCCTTGAGGTTTATAGAGATGATATTGTCAGAAAGTGGATTGATTTTTTTGTGTATAATATTGAAATTATCCCGGAGAAAATAACAAAAAGGATTTAATGCGATGGTAATTTCGATCATTAAGGCTGATTACCTTGAAGACTATAAAATTAAGTTTTCATTCTCAGATGGGATAGAGAGAATCATTGATTTTTCTGACTTTTTGCAGAAGGCTAAGAATCCAATGACAAAGAAATATCTTGATAAAGAGCAATTTAAAAGATTTTCCCTTCTACATGGCGATATCATTTGGTCAGATTATGAATTATGCTTTCCAATCTGGGATTTACATGAAGGGGAAATTTGATTAATAAAGCCTATTCTTCATCGTACGACCGTGACCGCACCGCGGTATGCATCCTTATCGAGCATCAGCAGGTAATAATACACTCCATCATCACAGGGTGTTCCATGAATGGTCCCGTCCCATAAAACATTCTTGTCATTACTGGTAAAGATCAGGTTGCCCCAGCGGTTGAACACCTTTAGGGTATAGCTTTTTCTTCCTTTATAATCGATGGCGAACAAATCGTTCTTCCCGTCATTATTGGGAGTGAAAACGTTGGGGATGGTAACCCCGCATTCTTTCATATCGATCTTCACCTTGGCCGTGTTTCTGCATCCGTTCTCATCGGTACCGGTGACAGTATAGGTGATACTATCTGTGGGAGTGGCTGTGACCTGTTCTCCGACAGAGTCTGACAGGGTTTCAAAGGGTGTCCAGCGGTAAGATATACCACCCCCTGCGTTGAGTGTAACGATAGCATCGGGGCAGATGGACGTATCATTGGTAACGGTAATATCCGGTTTGGGCCATATCCACACGAAAAGGCTGTCGTAATTATGGCAGCCGTTGGCATCGGTAACGGTCACGTAATAATTACTGGTCAGCGGGGGACTGACCTGGGTACTTTGGCTGGTGGCACCGTTGGTCCAGGAATAGCTTACCCCAGGTGTAACGGTAAGTGTCGCAATATCCCCTTCGCAGATATGTTGGTCAGGGCCTGCATTCACAACAGGAAGCGGCAGCAGGTTTACCCTTACGCTGTCTTCTCCCTGACAACCAAAGGCATCGGTTACGGTGACAAAATATATTGTATCGGTAACCGGCTTTAACAGCACTGTCTGTGTGTTATGGCCTGAATCCCAGTGATATCCGACCCCTCCTGAAGCGGTCAGTGAAACATAATCACCCGTACAGACCGAAGTTTCCGGGCCTGCGTCAGCATTTACATGGCTGATGGTAACGGTAACCGAATCCACAGCCTGACAGAAGGGTTTAAAAGAAATATCGTCGAGGGCGAAATCATTACCATCGAGGGCCGTATTCTGGTTAACGATGCAGATCTGTGCGGTGGTGGCCGTTCCCGAATTCCAGGTTTCATAGAATTGTTGCCACTGACAGGTAGAGGACAGCGCTGTAAAGGGGATCCCGAGGACAACCCCGTTGATAGAAAACTGCAGAATGGCAGGATTGGTATGATGAACAGATGCCAGCCAGGTAGAAAAGGCATAATTGGTATTCGGCTGGATATGAACGGTCTGGCACCAGATATTGGCATTGGCAAGCGACGCCCCGTTAACCACCATCATGTGACCGGTACCTGAGGTATGGTCGGTACAGGGAGAAAAGTTTGGATGTACACTCTGAGGATTGGTTGGAATTGCATAAGTGCCTTCATTCCATAAAGTTACTGAATTGTAAGTATAATCACTGGTAAAACCGGTATTACCCTGCTCAAAGTCACCGTTTACAATCAATTCACTATCGATGAGCGTTGTTACACTCACATAATAGGTTGTCGTCACCTCCGCATGCGATACCGGATATTGAAGATAAGTGGCATTCAGCCCGTAAGCAGGGCTCCAGGTATAGTCGATCATGAGTAACGACCCGTTCACACCCAGGTGGGCCATCCCTCCGGCACACATAGTGGTATCCCCGGTAGCCACTACCGAACATTGGGCACTGAGCCATAAAGGCAGTGAAAGCAAGCAAAGCAGCAGAAAGCTGAAACGTATTTTTTTCATATATTCTTGGCTTCCCAAATTTAGTTGTTTTTTATGTACCGCTTCAGAAAGAATATTAAAAAGTGAGAATTTTTAAAAGAAGCGGCACTTATCTATATTTTTCTGAGGAATTTTTAAATTTGAAGCGACAATTAACATAAGAATTTGAGGACAATGAAAGAAATCATAAAATTCCTGACAGAACTGGGCAAAAACAATAACAGGGAATGGTTCGATGCCAACCGTGACCGATACCTGCAATGCAAAAAAACATTCGAAGACCTGTGTGATCTGGTTATAGCCGGTATTCAGCAGTCAGACCCCACCTTAGGCCCGTTAAAGGCTAAAGACTGCACTTTCAGGATATTTCGCGATACACGTTTTTCAAACGACAAGACCCCGTATAAATTAAACATGGGTTGTTACCTGGCCCGGGGAGGCCGGAAAAGCATCTATGCCGGTTATTATCTCCACCTGGAGCCGGGCGGAAAATCCTTCGCCGGAGGAGGACTCTACATGCCACCGGCTGAAAACCTGAAACTGGTCAGGCAGGAGATCTTTTACAATGTGGAAGAGTTTAAAAAGATATTAAAGGCGAAGGATTTTGTTAAAACCTTTACTTCCCTCGACCTGATGGGTGATGAACTGAAAAAGGCCCCGCAGGGTTTTCCACCTGAATGGCCGGACATCAACCTGCTGAAATTCAAACATTTTGTTGTCGGAAAGTATTATTCAGACGAAGAACTCAATAATGACAAGCTGAAAGACTTATATATCAGTAATTTTAAGGCTATGCAGCCCATGGTTGCATTTATTAACCGTGCGTTGGAAATTCCTGTAAACTAAACTGTTATGAAGAAAAAAACTTTCCATTCCTTTATCTGGATACCCAGGAGTCTGACAATACTATACGTGTTATTCGCCGCGATTTTTGCCTTCGATAGTTTCCAGGGTGACAAGTCAGTTTTTGTCGGCATATTGGATTTTCTGTATCAACTGGTCCCGGTGATCCTCATTATTATCCTGCTGATCATCACCTGGAAACGCCCATGGTGGGCCGGGTTGGTGTTTCTTCTGACAGGGATCGGCTATACCCTTTATTTCAATTCAGACCAGGCACTCACCAGGAATTTACTGATAACGGTTCCACTTATTTTAGCAGGTTTTCTTTTCCTGGTATCGGGATTTCTAAAGAGGAAGATTACCCCTCCCAAACACGGATCCTCTTCGGGAATTAAACCATAAGAATCTGTTTCTCAATCTTTTATTGCCTTAATTCCTACAAAAGGGACAGTGAGTGTAATTTCATGTTCCGCTTCAGCAAGCTCATCCAACAGCTCAAGTATTTCCTGGAAGGCAGTCTTTCTTATTTTATCCGGCAGCAGCTTTTTCCAGGTATCCAGAAAAGCCAGGCGGATAAAATAATGGTTGACAAAGGCATCTGCATCGGCGAAACGGTAAGAAAAAGAATCCTTTCTGGTTTCATCGATAGCGAAACCATTGATTTTCAGCAGTTTAACATATTCGCTAACCGGTTTCCTTTTCTCAGCGATATGGTCGAACATGGCCAGGATTTGTTTCCTTAGTTCCCTTTTATCAAGCACATCTTCGATGATACGGTATAATTCCATCATGGTGCCACTGGTGTTGAAGGTGAAAACCAACGAACCACCGGGTTGGCAGGTCCGGGCGCATTCCTGTATCGCTTTTTCCAGGTTGTCGGCATTATTCAGGCCATTATTGGAAACGATCAGTGAGAAATGATTATCGGGGAATGGCAGTTTTTCCGCCACCCCTTTGATCAGGGTCAGGTTTTTGATACCATAACCGGTTGCCTTGGTTTTGGTTCTGTCGAGTGCAGCCTGCCAGGGGTCAATACCGATCAGGTAGGATGATTTTCCCAGTCTCATGGCCAGTTCCAGTATTGGAAATCCGGTTCCGCACCCGATATCGAGCACCATCATTCCTTTTCTTACAGGGACCATTTCCAGCAGCATTTTTCCAAAGGGGGCCGACCACAGGGATACTTCATCGAGTATGTTTATCAAACCGGGATCGTTAAGATCAAATGGTGACCAGTCTTTTTTTTCGCTCATTGTTGTTCAAATTATGGTAAATACCTTTATACTTAGAAAAGAATCTTTCTGACCATTTGTAAGATCAATAGACCGCCAAGCCTACCAAGAGAAAGGGTATAATACTGTTTGCTATGAATCTTAGTATTTTGTCTCAAATATAATGAATCCCGATGACTAAAGCAATAGCCTGACAAGTTAAATTCAAACTGATTTTATTAATTATTACCAGTATTCAAAAACCGTAACATTCTGATTTTGCAGATATAACTGATTGTAATGATTCTAATTAAAGCAGGAATTTGGGGAGGGTCCTTTTCCGGTTTAAAATTTTTTTACTTTTGGACATCATCCTTAAACGATCTTGCAACATGAGCAAGCTACAATCAAAAACTCCATCCGGGCCGTTATCTGAGAAATGGTCGCAGTACAAATCGCATCAGAACCTTGTCAATCCTGCCAACAAGCGCAAGCTGGACATTATTGTTGTAGGCACCGGGCTTGCCGGTGCTGCAGCGGCTTCCAGTTTAGGTGAAATGGGTTTCAAAGTGAAGAACTTCTGTTACCAGGACAGTCCCCGCAGGGCACACAGCATTGCCGCGCAGGGTGGGATCAATGCTGCCAAGAATTATCAGAATGACGGCGACAGCGTGTACCGCTTATTTTATGATACCATCAAGGGAGGGGATTACAGGGCCCGTGAGGCCAATGTTTACCGCCTGGCCGAGGTAAGCAACGCCATTATTGACCAATGTGTGGCACAGGGAGTCCCTTTTGCCCGCGATTATGGCGGATTACTTGATAACCGCTCCTTTGGAGGGGCACAGGTGTCACGTACCTTCTATGCCAGGGGACAGACAGGCCAGCAGTTGTTGCTGGGGGCCTATAGTTCACTCAGCCGGCAGATCAAACAAGGGAATGTGATCCTGTATACACGTCGCGATATGCTCGACCTGGTTGTCGTAGATGGAAAAGCCAGGGGAATAATCACCCGTAACATGATTACGGGGGAGATAGAAAAACACTTTGCCCATGCAGTAGTGCTGGCAACTGGAGGTTACGGAAATGTTTTCTTCCTTTCTACCAATGCAATGGGATCTAATGGAAGCGCCATCTGGCAGATCTATAAAAAAGGCGCTTTTTTTGGAAATCCTTGTTTTACACAGATCCACCCAACCTGTAACCCTGTTCATGGCGATTTCCAGTCGAAACTTACCCTGATGAGCGAAAGCCTGCGAAACGACGGCAGGATATGGGTACCGAAAAATAAAGAAGATGCCGGACTGTTGCGGCATGGTAAAATAAAAGCCAAAGATATTCCGGAAGAGGCAAGAGATTACTACCTGGAACGCAGGTATCCCGCCTTCGGGAACCTTGTCCCCCGGGATGTGGCTTCCCGGGCTGCCAAAGAGCGTTGTGATGCCGGTTTCGGTGTCGGGGAAACCGGGCTTGCCGTTTACCTTGACTTTGCTGAATCTATTGGCAGACTAGGGAAAGGAGTGATCGAGGAACGCTATGGCAACCTTTTCCAGATGTACGAAAAAATTGTGGATGAAAACCCCTATGAAACACCGATGATGATCTATCCTGCCATGCATTACACCATGGGGGGCATCTGGGTCGACTACGAGCTGCAATCGACCATACCCGGGCTGTTCGTCCTGGGTGAAGCCAACTTCAGTGACCACGGGGCCAACCGCCTGGGCGCCTCAGCCCTGATGCAGGGACTGGCCGACGGATATTTTATTGTCCCCTTCACCATTCAGAACTACCTTTCGGATGAGATAAAAACACCCCGGATGAAGACCGACCTACCTGAGTTTGTAGCTGCCGAGAAACAGGTGAAAGAAAGGGAGGAGAAACTGATGAACGTTAAGGGTAAAAATTCGGTTGACCACTTCCATAAGTTACTTGGAAAGATCATGTGGGAATATGTTGGGATGGGAAGGAACGAAGCCGGGCTGAAAAAGGCCATCGTTGAGATAAGAGCTCTACGGGCAGAATTCTGGAAAGATGTGTTTATCCCCGGTTCACTCAACGGTGTCAACACAGAGCTTGAAAAAGCAGCCCGTGTGGCCGATTTCCTCGAACTGGGCGAGTTGATGGCGATGGATGCCCTGAACCGTAATGAAAGCTGTGGCGGACATTTCCGTGAAGAATACCAGACTGAAGAAGGAGAAGCCCTGCGGGATGACCATTCCTATAAATATGTGGCAGCCTGGGAATACAAAGGCGAAGGCCAACACGAACTCCACAAGGAACAACTTGATTATGAGTTCATTGAAGTTAAACAACGAAATTACAAGTAGCCATATACAATTGACAATTGATAATTGACAATTGACAATTAAATCACCTTTATAATATTCATAACCTTCATAACATCCATAACAACCATAACAACATACAACCATGGATCTTACCCTAAAAATCTGGAGGCAAAAAGACGCAAAATCCAAAGGCCGGTTTGAGACCTACAAGGTTAATAAGATATCTCCGAACTGTTCATTTCTTGAGATGCTTGATATTATGAATGAACAGCTGGTTTACAAAGGAGAAGAGCCCGTTGTTTTTGATCATGACTGCCGGGAAGGAATCTGCGGAATGTGCAGTCTTTACATCAACGGGCGCCCTCACGGACCTGACCGGGCGATCACTGTATGCCAGATGCATATGCGTAATTTCCGTGACGGGCAGACCATCATCATAGAACCATGGCGGTCCAGGGCTTTTCCCGTCATTAAAGACCTGATGGTCGACCGTTCGGCTTTCGACAAGATCATACAGGCAGGAGGTTATGTCTCCCTTAATGCCGGTGGTGCCCAGGATGCCAATGCCCTGCCCGTTCCAAAATTTGCAGCCGACCTGGCCATGGATGCCGCCGCCTGTATCGGATGCGGTGCCTGCGTGGCTGCCTGTAAAAATGCCTCCGCCATGTTGTTCGTGAGTGCCAAGGTTACCCAGCTTGCCCTCTTACCCCAGGGAAGACCGGAAGCAGTTGAAAGAGTGCAAAATATGGTGGCTGCCATGGACAAACTCGGTTTCGG
>JAPLDE010000062.1:0-8201 GCA_026391855.1 Bacteroidota bacterium
AAACATGAATACCATGGTTGTTTACCTTGCCGACTTTGACATCTGGTGGTTTGACGAGGATTATTCCCTGGATTTTTCCACGGATTCGATGAAGGCGAAGACGAGTTTTAGCGAGATTGAATTCAGGGATGATACGGTCAAATACGGGATCCCGTTATTGCTGAGAGCAAAGCTTCAGGCGGATCAAAAGTGTATATCAGCGCCTTATGCAAACCAAACCGTGGCTTTTGATATTTTTCAGTCAGGCAGTTGGCAACCCATACCTGACGACGGTATATCGGGGAGCACCTTTGTTACTGATGCCAATGGCATCGCCAGCGTGTTTTTTACCGCCCCTCCCGATCTGCCTGAAGGTGACTACCCGATACGGGTCAGCTTTGCCGGCAATGACAAGTATGATACCTGCAGCCTGAAACGAATACTGAGAGTCCACAAGCCCCAGTGGCTGATCCTGAGCTATATGTGCGGCGATAATGACCTGGAGACGGTCATTGTCAACCAGTTTTACAACGATATCTTTTCGGCCGGAGACAACAACGATCTGAGTATTATTGTGCTGTTCGACCGGAGCGACGGCTATGACCAGAGCCACAATAACTGGACCGGAACAAGATACTACCAGGTGTGCAAGAATAATACAGCAATCTACCGCAGCCAGGGCGAGCTCAACATGGGCGACCCGGCGACCGTGATCAATTTCATCAACACCACAATTACGGACTGTGATGCCAATCATTTCAGCATTGTCTTTGATGATCATGGCACCGGATGTGTGAAAAACCCTTCCGAAGAGGTAAAATTGAAAGAGTTCGAGCAGATTGCTGATTCCCCGTCCTCCTTTTCACCCGCATTGAATGAGGTAACAACCAGCAATGAACAGGAAGGGAATATCGGAGGTATCTGTTTTGACGAGAATCCGATTGATCACCTGACGCCCTCTGAAATCAGGAATGTTTTTACTACATTCCAGGGCCTGTTCGACGAGATCTTATACTATGCCTGTGTCATGTCGACGATAGAAAACACGTATGACCTGATGAACCTGGCTTCTTTCGTCACTAGTTCGGAGGATGTATCCATGACTGAACCTTCCCTGTATCATGAAATTAAAGAGGAAATCAGCGATAACACTTCACCGTTGGAGTTTACAGAGATCGTTACTTATTCGCTGGATCAGCAGCGGACCTTTGCATCCTGGAACCTTTCAGCAGATAATATAGGAGGGTTGTCAGACCTGATATCCGGTTTGTCGTCAAGACTGACCGATCTTTTACCGGAGCCGGGGAAAAGGGATATGATCGCTGATGCAAGAAACCTGGCTACTTCTTTTGGGGCTTATACTGACTGGACCGGAACGTATGTCGACATTGAAGAATTCTGCCTGGGATTACAGTCAAGCCTCGACGATACTATCATTGACCTTTATACCGGCCTTATCATCGACAAAATAAATGATCCCGGGTTCAAAATTGCCTTTATAAACAACCAATATTCCGGTAGTCTGGGAGGAATGTCCATCTATTTCCCTCCAGATAAGACCCAACACTGGGAGGCATATTTTCAACCAGGCAACCTGAGTTTTGTAAGCAATCCTGATCAACAATGGGATGACTTCCTGCAGGCTTTCTACGATACTGATGATCCAGTCTGCTCAACCATCTGTCCGGTAAGCAGTGACTGGATCAGGGGAGACATCACGGTAACCTCGGCTGCAGAGGATGCTTCCTCCGGGGTTTTGTATGTGGAATTTCAGTATTCAACCGATAACAGCAATTGGGTTCCCGTTGCGAGTCCGGGAAACCCGGAAGGAAAAGACTTCATCGGGTCGGATGGCTGGGGACTGGTTTTGCGCACGGCCGGTTGTGAAAACGGCGATACAATTAACACAGGTCTGTTCAGGGTAAGGTCGAAAGCAGCCGACCTTACGGGACATCTGAGCGACTGGAGTGAGTGCACCAACCCGTTTGGCATTGACAATACCCCTCCGGCAGGTTCTTTAGCCATTGCACTGGGCGACACGGCAACCTGCAACCAGGAAGTAGAGCTTACGGCGGAAGCCATTGATGAACTTAGCGGGGTAGAAAGCATGCAATTGAGTAACGACGGGAATAATTGGTCAGGCTGGATTTCTTTCAGCAGCGCTGTAAACTGGGATCTGACCGGATACGGTGGCAACGCGAATCCCGGGCTGAAGACGGTGTATGTCAGATACAGGGACCATGCAGGTAACGAATCCAATTCCTACACGTGCACTATCAGGCTATTGAACGTTCCTGAACAGCCACAACCCATAACAGGAAGCACAGAAATCTGTGCCGGAAATGACACCCACTCCTATTCTGTTTCGACTACAGACGGAGCTTCTTCCTATCAATGGACCCTTCCCCAGGGGGTTAACGGGAATAGCGTCACCAACAGTATCCTGATCAACGTAACGCAGATGAGCGGAACCTTTACCCTGATTGTGAACGCAGAAAACCAGTGCGGAAGCAGCCAGGTGCAATCCCTTACCATAACTGTTCATCCTCTGCCTGAGGTTTCTGCAGGACCCGACCAGGATATTCCTGCCGGATCTTCAGCCACACTGATCGCCAATGTGGTTAACGGGGAACCGCCTTATTCGTTCTCGTGGAGTAATGGGATGAATACTCAGACTGTCATTGTCAGCCCGGCATCAACCACAAGCTTTTTTCTGACGGTAACTGATAACTTTGGTTGTTCAGGGACTGATGCTGTAACTGTAAACGTACTAACCGGAGGAAGTTCTTCCATAAGCGGAATAGTCACTTACCAGAATACTGTTTCGACTCCGATGACAAATACCAGGATTTTTCTTTGTGAGGGTTTGGCAAAGATTGACAGCACACAAACAAATCAGAACGGATCATACAGTTTTTCAAACCTGCCAACAGGAACATACAACTTAAAAAGCAGGACAAACAAACCCTGGTGGGGAGGCAATTCCACCGATGCCTTACTGATCATGAAGCATTTCACCCAGTTGTCTGTTTTATACGGCCTGCCTTTAAAAGCTGGTGATGTTGATAACTCTGGTTTTCTCAACGCAGCTGATGCCCTTCTGGTAATGACAAGATTTACCGGATTGCAGAATTCCTTTACTGCCGGTGACTGGGCTTTTGAAAATCCTTCCATCCCGGTCATAAACAGCACTAATTACGTTCAGAATATCAAGGCTTTATGTTATGGAGATGTCAATGGTTCCAACATTCCTTCGGTCAAAGAACAACCTGATATCAGCCTGAGGAAAATGGGGACTATTGTTTGTGATGCATCAGGCAGGGTTGATATCCCAGTAAGAATCAGATTTGGGAGCGTTGTGGCAGCCCTTTCCCTGGTGTTGGAATTCCCATCGGACTTTTTGGAAGTCAGCGAAATAATTCCATCTGACAAACTTAAAAACAGTGATCATTCTGTTTTTCTTTCTCATTCTACTGGTATGAGCCTCAGGGTCGCGTGGTATGATCTGAATTCAGTTCTTTTTTCCCCTGATGAGACTATTTTTGTGATCAGGGCCCGTATCAAGGGTGATAATTACCCGGAGATCTTTATCGGGGAAGAAAGCGGATTTGCCGACAATAACGGGCAGGTCATATATGATGCCGTTCTCATTCTACCTGAAAATATTGATAACCAGGATGGTTTCAGCATGAGTTGCTGTAGTCCAAACCCTGTATCTGATAATCCGGTTCTAAGGGTGAACCTCCAGACAAAAGGCACATTGAAAATCAGGGTTGTTAATGCCCTCAGCCAGGAAACAGGAGTTATCAGGAATGAGACTTTAGAGGCGGGTTATCAAGAGATATCATGGGATGCAAGTGGATTAAAACCAGGTGTTTATTTCATTATCGGGGAATTTGAAACAGGTAATACCAAGACAAGAAAGATTCAAAAGCTGATAAAAGAGTAAATGAAGATTTATTGGTTTTCTCTGAGAAAACTAACCAGCTTCCGTATGGCTTCTCCCCGGTGGCTGATCATGTTTTTTTCTTCCAGGTCCATTTCTGCAAAGGTGGTTTGATAACGATCAGGAAGGAAGACAGGATCGTAGCCGAAACCGTCAATGCCTCTCCGATGAGGAAGGATTTCTCCCTGTACGCCTCCCTCGAAGTAACGGGTTTGACCCCTGAGGATCAGGCAGATCACTGTGCGGAATTTCGCTTTGCGGTTGGACTTGCCTTCGAGTTCGAGAAGGACTTTGTCGATATTGTCATCGAAGTTGCAACCTTCCCCGGCATAGCGGGCCGAAAAAACGCCGGGACGGCCATCCAGGGCTTCAATTTCCAGTCCGGTGTCATCGGCAAAGCAATCCAGGCCATATCTTTCAACAATAAAAGCTGCCTTTTGAAAGGCATTACATTCCAGGGTAGCGGCGGTTTCGGGTATTTCCTCCGAACAACCAATGTCGGCAAGGCTTTGAATGGCCGGAACATCGTCAAGGCCGGCCAGAACAGCCCTGATCTCCTTCAGTTTGTGGGGGTTATTTGTGGCAAAGGTCAGGGTCATGGTTGAAATAATTAGAGAAACTGAAATATTTGTTCCAGACAAAAGTATTATTTTCGCAGAAGTTTAATTCACATCAGATTATGAATCAATTGATCTTTCGCAGTTTTCGGTTCGGCATACTTTTCGTTTGTATCCTGGTCATGGGTTTTCAGGCATCTTCTCAAACCCAGGGTAAATTGCTGATACTGGGAGGAGGAGAAATCCCTTCGCCAATGATGAATACTATCCTAAGCATGTCGGGTCTTATGCAGGGGGGGTATGGCGTTGTGCTTACTGTGCCGGGTGCGGGCGACAGCTGCCATTCTAAAACCCTCAAACAATTTCCGACCCGTAAAGTTAAAATGACTTGTCTGGAATTTGCTTCCTGGGATCTTAATAATCAGGTAAAAATTGATTCCCTCCGGCAGGCGAAGCTTATTTTCATCGGTGGAACCGACCAGGCCAGGTTTATGAAGGTCGTTGGAAAAACAGCAGTCCAGGAAGCCATCATCTTTGCTTACAACTCAGGGGCCATGATCATCGGAAACAGTGCAGGTGCATCCCTGGTGGGAAAGTGGATGATCACGGGTACAGAACTGAAACACAAAAATAATACCGGGGGATGTAAATCCCTTGAATCGGACAATGTGGAGGTTTCATCGGGATTAGGTCTGGTGGGCAATTTCATTTTTGAACCTCATTTTCTGAAAAAGATGAGGATGAACCGCTTGCTTACCGTGGCCATTGAACATCCCGAACTGATTTGTGTGGGTATTGACGAAGGTACCGCCCTGCTGATCGACGGCAATAAAGCTACCGTGATGGGAGAGAACCAGGTTGTATTTATCTCCAACCCCAAAAAAGACAAAAGAGACATGAACGGAAACCTTGGCGTGATGGGGATCAACCTTTCTGTTTATCTCTCAGGCGATCAGGTCTCCTTCTGACCAGGATGACAAATACCTTTCAATTTACTTTATAATTAACTAAAAATCAAATAGATAATTAATCACAAAAACATAGTGTTTATGAAAAGACAATTACTTTTTCTCGTTTGCATGATGATGGGTCTGACCCTTTTTTCGCAGACGCTGACCCATAATCTGTACTGGGGTGATGGTTCCACTTCCTGTATCCGTTCGGCAAATCTTAATTCTATTCCGCCTTTAACCCCGGTTAGTTTTTCAACGGCTGGTCTGGCCAAACCGTGGGGTATCGCGATCGATACCGTACACGACAAGGTTTTTGTGACGGATGCCGTGACTCACACCATCCGCAACTACGATATGGATGGCAGTAATGCGAATTTACTGCTGGATTCGAACAGTTTTGCCGGGTTGACGAATGCTCCTTACGGGATCATTTACATGGCCGGAAATATTTTCTGGGCAGCCAAAGGGGGAATTTACTCGGCTAAAATGACAGGGGCCAATCCTGTAAAAGTCATTGACTTCGGGGGCAATCCGCCTGAGTCACCTGTTGGATTGGTGTATCATCCTTCCCTTCAAAAACTTTTTGTGGTCAATGACGGGGTTACCTACAACGGCGGGTTATTTGAAATGAACATGGACGGTACCGCTCTGACAGAGGTCATTTCCGGGCTCAATGCCACGGCTATCACCCTGGATGAATGGAATAACCTGCTCTATATGGCTGTTACCGGAGCTACGGGAACGAATTTCCCCACTGATGGCATTTATGCCTGCAACCTGGATGGTACCAGTCCTGCCCCAATTGCCCCCTATGGCACCTTACCTACCAGGCAGGTAGTATACGAACCCGTTTCCCAGAAAGTGTTTTACGGGGTTAAAAACTCGGCTGCTGCAACCGATGGAAAGATCGTCCGTTGCGATTGGGATGGCAGCAATTCTACAGATATTGTCACCGGCATCAATCCCAACGGGCTGGCGCTCGACAAGATCAGGCTGATAAACGGCACCCCGCAAATCCAGGCACCGCGGGTAGGTGTATATCCCAACCCGGCCAGTACCAGGCTGGTCATCAATACAAAAGGGATGACTTCACCGGATGTTTTGGTGTATAATATCCTGGGGACGCAGATCGCGTCGTATCAAAAGGTAAGCGAGAATCTTTACCTTGATGTTTCCTCGTGGAATGAAGGATGTTACCTGGTGAAGATGGTGAACGGAAGCCAGGTGAAGCAGTACCGGGTGAATGTTGTCAGGTAATCCGGCCGGGGCCGGGCTGAAGCCATGACCCTGAGGCTGAATATTAAAACAAACCGGACTATGAAAAAGATACTGATTTTGTTGTTAATCCCATTACTCGGTATCATTTTTACCGCAAGGGCACATATTCCTGATTCACTGGTTAGTAAGAAGTTTACCAGGGTTCAGCAACCTTTCAGGCCGTTTCTTTTCAAAGGCGGGTTCAAGTCGGCCGATACGGCTGTCGTCAACCTGCTCAACCAGGTAAATGAGGACACAATAGGCGCATTTATCCAGCATCTTCAGGATTTCGGCACCAGGGACTGTAACTCTCCCCAGGCACTGCTGGCCCAGGACTGGATATGGAACAAACTGTTGGGATACGGATACAGTGTATTGATCCAAAACTTCCCGCTGCCGGCCAATTCGAGTGATAACGTCATTGCCACCCTGCCTGGGACGATCTATCCGAACGAGTTTGTCGTCCTGGGTGCCCATTATGATTCATATACAGGAGGATCCAGTGCTCCCGGAGCCGATGACAATGCTTCCGGAACGGCGGGCATACTCGAGATCGCAAGGGTGCTGAGCCAGCATTCCTTCGACCGCAGCATTGTCCTTTGTCTTTGGTCGGCCGAAGAATATGGTTTGTACGGAAGTGATTATTATGCCCAGGAAGCCGCCGCTGCCGGCATGAATATTCTCGGATATCTTAACCTGGATATGACAGGGTACCAGTTTGGGACCAATATGACCACTAATGTGGTAGGACCCGCCTCAGCCCAACCCCTGCTTGACTTTTACCACTTCGTCTGCAGCCAGTACCTGCCGTCATTTCAGGTAATAGTCGGGGGTAACCTGCCGGGAGGAAGTGATCATATGTCGTTTAACTCAGCCGGTTTTATGGGAATCTTTCCCTTTGAAGATGTTGCCCATTACAGCCCGTTTATCCATACCCCCCAGGATCTACTCGGGACTAGTGTTAACAGTCTCCCCCAATCGGCAGTGTTTGCCCGCTCGGTCATGGCAACCGCCATTGAAATGGCGACTCTGGTTCCTCCACCTGTCAACCTCACCGGCCTGTCAACCCCACTGGAGATATCCCTGTCATGGAAAAACCCCGGGGTGACGGCCCAGGAATACCGGGTCTACCGCGACGATATGAGCAACGTGTATGTCACCACTACCGATACTTTTTATTCCGACCAGAATGTGGTTTCCGGGAAAGTTTATGAATATGCCGTTTCCCTGGTTGATGCTTCCAATATGCTGGAATCATTTCCATCGGACCATATATTGCTGAAGGCCGTTGGTCCGCTGCCCCTGCCTTTCTCCGATAATTTTGAAAACGGGCTGACCTATTGGATCACCAGGGACGGCTGGGACCTGACCACTGAACATTATCACTCCGCCGGTAATTCGGTGACCGACAGTCCCGGAGGAACTTATTCCAACCAGGCAAATAACAATCTCTATCTCCTTCCTTTCCGCCTGGATGGATATTCTTCGGCCAACCTTGAATTCTGGAGA
>JAPLDE010000062.1:8270-29200 GCA_026391855.1 Bacteroidota bacterium
AACCTGGAAAACGGCAACGATTATGTTTACCTTGAGGCTTCCACCGGAGGCGAATATGAGGTACTGGCAACATTTACAGGACAATATACCATCTGGACCCACCAGGTGATCTATTTACAGGATTATCTGGGCGCTCCATGGGTATCCCTGCGTTTCCGACTGGTATCTGATAATAACCAGGTTGATGACGGAATGTATCTTGATGATTTTCAGATCAATGTAAACGGGACAGGAATTTCATCGCTTCCTCAGAACGGGTGGGGGCTCACTACCCGGCCCAATCCTTTCAGCCAGACCACCGAAATTTCATTTGTGAACCGTGAACCCGGTATTATTCAACTGGAAGTTTACAATGCCACAGGCACGCTGGTAAAGACCCTGTGTGACCATGAACTTTCTGCTGGCAGACACCGGTTTCTTTTTGATGGTTCTGACCTCTCCTCCGGTTTGTATTTTTACCGGCTGACTTCGGCCTCCGAAACAGTGACGGGTAAGATGATGTTGAGTGGAAGATAAAGATATTCAGTCACTTACGTCAATAGCTGAGAATCAATGAGGGGAAGATCCCCAGGATGACCAGCAGTAGCCCGCAAAGGATGATGACTACCATGGAAGTTTTAGGGTACTGAATGGTTATTGGATTTTCTTTGGCGGAAAAGACGAAACGTAATACAGAAAAATAGTAATAAATTCCCACCACGGCCATCAGTATGGCGAAGGCGCTGATCCAGAGAAAATCCTGGCGGATGGCAGAAAAGAAGACCAGGTATTTTCCGAAGAACCCGGCCAGCGGAGGGATGCCGGCCAGCGAAAACAAGGCAAAGGTCAGCATAATAGCCAGGAAAGGATTGTTTTTCCATAAGCCGGTAAATATTTCCATTTGTTCCGATCCCTGGGATGATTTCTTTACCGAGAAAAAGAGGGAAAAGGCGGTGAGTGTGGCCAGGGAATAGGTAAAAGTGTAGAACAGTATGGTACCGGGAGATTGAGGATCACCGGAAAGAAGGGCCAGCAGGAGAAATCCGCTGTTGGCAATACTGGAATAGGCCAGCAGTCTTTTAAAGCTGCTTTGCCAGAGTGCCGACAAGTTTCCGACAGCCAGGGTCAGGAAGGTGAGTATCCACAACATCCAGATCATCGATTCGGGCAGGGGAGAAAAAGCGTGGCTGATCAGCCTGTAAAGGGCGGCAAAACCGGCTGTCTTTACCACGGTTGACATGAAAGCAGTGATGAGAGTGGGAGAGCCTTCATACACATCCGGGCTCCAGAAATGAAAAGGGACAGCGGCTACCTTAAAAGCCAGGCCGAGGAAGATCATGAGCATACCTCCCGTCATCAGCGGGGGCAATCCTTCAGAATGGGTGCTGCAAAAGCGGCTGATCGCCGATATGTCAAAAGATGCCGTTACCCCGTAAACCAGTGCAATTCCGAACAGCAGAAAGGCCGAGGCAAAGGATCCGAGCAGAAAATACTTGAAAGACGCTTCATTCGACCGGTAACTCTTCTTTTTACTGCCTGACAGAATATAAAGGGGGATAGAAAGGATTTCAATCCCAAGGAAAAGCGTCACCATATTGGCGAAGGATGTCATCAATAACCCGCCCACCAGCGAAAACAGCATCAGTGAGTAATTCTCGGCCACATTTTTCGGCATGTCTTTATAGTATTCAATGCCCAGCAAAAAGATCATCAGGGTGAGCACCAGCATGGAACTGCTGAAGACAGAAGCCAGTGAATCGAATTGTACCATGTTCTCCAGCAGGGGAGAATGCTGTCCGCTGTTGGTGATCTGAAGAACGAGAGCAATCAGCAAGCCAATGATACCGAACGGGGCATAGAATTTTTTGTTCTTTCCCAATCCCAGGAAGAGAAGGAATATACCGAGAAGCGACAAAACTATCAGGGATGCCATAGGTATAACAATGGTTTAGTGAGAGGAAAAAGCATTACTGATGAGTTCCCTTACCGGGATTTCCGTCAGGTTTAACAGGGGTTGCGGATAAAATCCAAAGAAAATGACCAGCAAAACGAGAGGGACCACCAACACCATTTCCCTGATTGTAATATCCTGAAAGCCAATAGTTAACGGATTCGTTTCACCCAGGGTGATCCGCTGGTAAGCATACAACAGGTAGATGGCACCACCAACCAGGGTAAAGACGCCCAGGATAGAAGACCATACCTGGAAAGAGAATAATCCCAGTATCATGAGTATTTCTCCGATAAAGCCATTGGTCAGGGGCAGGCCGGCAGAACCGAGTATAGTGATCAGCAGCAGCAGCGAGAATACCGGGGCCGGTGTTTTTATCCCTCCCAATCTCGGGAGGATCAGCGTATCCGTTCTTTCCTCAATCAGCTGGGCAAAGTAGAACAACAAGACCACCAGAATACCGTGTGAAAAGCACTGAAAGAGAACGCCCTGTAACCCGTATTCATTGAGCGAGAAGACGGCAGCACCCATCAATCCTGCATGAGCCAGGGAAGAGAAGGCGATCAGCATCTTAAAATTCTGCTGCTGTAAAGCGATCACCGAGAAATAGATGAGACCGGTCAGGGCAAAAATAACGATCCAGAAACCCCATTGAAGGGAGAACTCCGGGATTACCGGCAGAACCCAGCGGATCAGTCCGTAGATACCCATTTTCATCATCAATCCCCCCAGCAGCATGCTTCCCTGGTAAGGAGCAACGGTATAGGTGTCGGGCTGCCAGGTATGAACAGGGAAAAGGGGTATTTTAATGACAAAGGACATTAGCAGCATCCAGAAGACCCACATCTGGTTGCAGGGTTCCAGGTTGGTCTTCAGGAAAGAAGTATACTCAAAATCGTGAGGGACGGAAGTCTGAAAATACAGGTAAATAAAGGCAATCATCAGAAAGAGGCTTCCGAAGAGCGTATAGATAAAGAATTTAAGCGTAACGGATTGCCTTCTTTCCCCTCCCCATAGGAACAGGATAAAAAAGACCGGCACCAGAGCCATCTCCCAGAAAATATAGAAAAGAACAGCATTTCTGGAACCAAAAACGCCATTCAGCGCAAACTGGGTAAATAGGATTAGCGCATACAATAGCTGTTCGTTTCGTTGTGTTTTGTAAATACCTGAATATATGATAAACGGGATCAGCAGGTTAGTTAACAACACCATCAGGAAAGAAATCCCGTCGAGTTCAAAATGAATATTGATACCCCATTCCGGAAGCCAGGGCAGGAAAAAAGAGAAACTGTTTCCGCCAGCGGTATGGAAGTGCCAGAAAATCAATGTTAAAGCCAGCTGAAGAAGAGAAAAGCCCAGGCTCATCCATTTGGCCACAGCCGCTTTTCGGGTCATTAACACCAGCAATGCAGCCAGGAAGGGGAAAGAAATCAGGACCAGGCTAAACATATCAGTGAATCATTAAGTTAAACAGCAGGAAAAACAAGGCACCAGCCACCATGACAAACAGGTAAAAACTGGCATTACCATTTTGCAGCCGTCGGATCCGTATTCCTGCCTCGAAAGTTAAATAACCGATACCGTTCACGATACGATCGATGACTCCTTTTTCAACCTTTTCATAAAATAAGTTGGATATGACTTCATATGGTTTGACGAAGAGGATGTTATACAGTTCGTCGATAAAGTATCTCCGGTAAATGAGGCGTTGGAGGAAAGGGATAGGTTTTCCGTCGGGGACAGGGAAGCGGGATTTTTTAATAAAGATAACCCAGGTGAGCCAGATGGTGAGGGCCAGCATCAGCAACGACAAACCCAGTAATGACCATTCGGTGGTAGAACTGATGGAGAGGGGATCACAAATATTCCGGATAGTAGATGAATCCAGAAACCGGGTCAGAGCCTCTTTTCCGCCCCCGGGGAGACTCATGAGGCGAATGTTCATGGTTTCCTCTTCTGACTCCGCCAAAGACAAGGAAAAACAGGCGGAACATATAGAAGCAGGTCAGCAGGGCGCCCACCAGCCCGAAAAAATATATTCCCGGGTTAACGGCATAAGCCTTCAACAGGATATCATCTTTGGAGAAGAACCCGGAAAATGGCGGTATACCTGTAATAGCCAGGGTGGCGATGAGGAAAGTCCAGTATGTCCAGGGCATGGATTTCCTGAGTCCCCCCATCTTCCGGATGTCCTGTTCCCCGTGAAGAGCATGAATAACGCTTCCAGCACAAAGAAAAAGCAGCGCTTTGAAAAAGGCATGGGTCGTCAGGTGGAAAATGGCTGTTGAAAAGGCTCCTATTCCCAGTGCAAGGAACATATATCCAAGCTGGCTGATGGTAGAATAAGCCAGTACTTTTTTAATGTCGTTCTGGTAAAGACCAATAGAGGCAGCTACCAGAGCCGTTACCAGGCCGATAACAGTGATCAGGTACATGGTAAAGGGAGCCAGGATAAACAGCTGGGATGACCTGGCTATCATGTAAATCCCGGCAGTCACCATGGTGGCTGCATGGATCAGGGCCGATACGGGTGTTGGTCCCGCCATGGCATCCGGAAGCCACATATACAATGGGATCTGAGCACTCTTTCCCAAGGCACCCACCAGTAAGAACAAGGTGATTAGCGTTACCGTCGTTGTCCCCGGCTCCACCGGTCCAAGCTGTGAAAAGACGGTGCTGAAGCTGACGGATTGAAATGTTATAAAAAGAAGAATGATGCCCAATAAAAAGCCCATATCTCCTATTCTGTTCATAATAAAGGCCTTACGGGCTGCAAGGTTATGGGCCGGGGTTTTATACCAAAACCCGATCAGCAGGTAGGAACACAATCCTACTCCTTCCCAACCGATAAACATGATGAGATAGTTTGCTCCCATCACCAGCAGCAACATCGAGAAGGTGAACAGGTTCATCTGGGAAAAAAACGAATTGAATCGTTCATCCCCTTTCATATACCCGATTGAATACACATGAATGAGGAAACCGACTCCGGTGACAATGAGCATCATCACCACCGATAAGGGATCTACCAGAAATTCAAAGCCCACCCTGAGGCTGTCGACCCTTATCCAGTTTCCGAAATTTACCAGGGAACCGACCTCAGCTGACTGTTTTTGACCCAGAAAGAGTAAAAATGTAAGAAAAAAAGACAGAAACACCGAAACAGAAGCCAGTATGCCGGAGCGTATCCCCGTGAAATACCTGGTTCCCAGGCCTATGATAAGGAAACCTGCCAATGGGGACAAGGGTATAAGCCAGACCAGGGTAACGAGGGTATGATAATTTACCATTTCAGGCGGTTCAATAAGTTGATATCGATCGAATCTATGTTTCGTTTCATCATCACCAGAATGGCAAGGCCTACTGCTACTTCGGCGGCAGCGACCACCATGATAAAGAACACGAAGACCTGGCCGGCAGGGTCGGAATGATAGGCGGAAAAGGCCGCCAATAACAGGGTGACCGAGTTCAGCATGAGTTCAATACACATCAGGATGATAATAGTGTTCCGGCGAAAGAGCACCCCCAGAATCCCTATGCAGAACAAGGCAGAGGCAAGGATCACGTAATGTTCCAGGGGTACCACCCTTATTGCGGTTTGAATGGGTTCCATAATCAGCTTTTCTTGACAGTATCCCGCTTTCCGAGCAGTACGGCACCAACCATGGCAGAGATAAATAACACGGAAGATATTTCGAAAGGAAGCAGATACTCCCTGAAGAGTACCATTCCCAGGCTTTTCACCAACCCGATTTTCGCGTCATAAGGGTGGGCAGCAACAATATCGTTTGCCCCCCTGAAGCTGGCCAGCAGGACCAGGAAGAGCAGCCCTCCGGCAATCAGGGCCGACACCTTGGTTAACATCGACTTATGAGGTTCATTGGTAGTATTCAGGTTCAGTAGCATGATCACGAAAAGGAAGAGGACCATGATGGCCCCGGTGTATACAATGATCTGAACGACAGCCAGAAACTGGGCATTCAGCAGGATATAATGACCGGCGATGGCCAGGAAACACACGACCAGGTGGATGACGCTGCTGATGGGGCTCCTGGAGAAGACAACCATGGCTGCACTCAACAGGGCCACGAGGGCTAACAGGTAAAACATGAACTGCATAACTTCCTACTCCTTATTGTGTGCGAATTTCTTATTTTTCTTGAAGGCAAGCACTTCTTTTGTCTGCCGGGCAGAGATATCTATCCTATTTCCGGGTTCCGTGGGTTCCAGGAGCTTGTCTTTTCCATAGATAAACGGCTCTCTTTCAAAATCTGAGGGTACAATACGGTCGGTCAGGAAAATGGCTTCCTTGGGACAGGCTTCTTCACAGTCGCCACAGAAGATGCATCTCAGCATATTGATCTCGTAGACAGTAGCATATTTTTCCTCCCGGTAGAGATTTTCTTCTCCTTTTTTCCGTTCAGATGCCACCATGGTGATGGCTTCAGCGGGGCAGGCAACTGCACAGAGACCGCAAGCCGTACACCTTTCGCGTCCTGTTTCATCTCTTTTCAGTACGTGCATCCCCCGGTAGATCTTACTGAACTCCCGTTTAACTTCAGGATAGTTGATGGTGACTTTAGGGCTGAAAAAATGCCGGATAGTGATCAGCAACCCTTTGAAAATAGCAGGAAGATAGGCCCTTTCCATCAGGGTCATCTTCTTGTCTGACACTATTTTCGATCTGTTTGTGAGGGGTTGCATAGCCATAGCGTTTTAGAGAAGATCTTTAAGGTAAATAAAGCCACCGGTGAGGACAATATTCAGTATTGAGAGAGGGACGAGCCGGGTCCACCCGAGCTTCATCAGCTGGTCGTAACGGAACCGGGGCAATGTCCAGCGTATCCACATAAAAAAGAAGATAAGGACAAAGATCTTTAAAAAGAAGAAAAGAGTACCCAGCAGGGTCAGCAGGTCCGGTGAAAGGGGAAGGTGATGAAGAAAAGGCATCTGATAACCACCGAAGTATAAGGTGGCGATGACCGCAGAAGAAATGAACATGTTGATATACTCGGCGAAGAGGTAGAACCCCAGCTTCATACCGCTGTATTCGGTGTGGAACCCGCCGATCAGTTCGGTCTCACATTCCGGAAGATCGAAAGGAGAGCGGTTAGTTTCGGCAAAAGCACAGATGAGGAAGATGAGAAAACCCAGCGGCTGGCTGATCACGTTCCAATGCCAGCCATGTTGCTGTTCTACAATGTCTTTCAGGCTTAATGACCCGGTTGCAAGGATCAGGGCGATGATGGACATGCCCATGGCCAGTTCGTAGCTGATCATCTGCGAAGCGGCCCGAATGGAACCCAGCAGGGCATATTTGTTATTGGATGCCCATCCCCCGAGCATAATGCCGTAAACGCCGATAGAGACCATGGCAAAGACGAAAAGTATTCCGATGTTCAGATCGGCGATCTGAAGGGAAAAGGTCTGGCCTCCAAAGGTAAATTCTCCGCCCCATGGAATAACAACGCCGGTCAGGAGAGCAGTAGTCATGGCGATGCTCGGGCCAAGGATGAAAAGGGCTTTTTGGGCGGAAGAAGGGATAATTTCTTCTTTCATGAACATCTTGATGCCATCGGCAAGCGGCTGCAGTAACCCGAACGGCCCGGCCCTGTTCGGCCCCCTGCGGTCCTGCATGAAGGCTGCCACTTTACGTTCGGCATAAGTGGCATACATCGCCACCAGTAACGTCACCACCAGTATGATGAACATGAAAAAGATCTTATATCCGAGCTGAAATCCTTCCATATCAGTCTTTCTTATTAAAAGGTGGTTCTTTGGGAGGTTCGTTGATCAGTTCATAGAGATTTTGCGAGATCACTGAAGAATGGCTGATATTCCTGGGTCCCTCAAGTATCCAGTCATCCGTGTTTTTTTTCTCAAAACGGCATTCGTTACAGATAAAATCCTCCACCTCCCCGAATTCGTTTTTCCGACCGGTGACACGAAGGACATCGGTCCCGCTCATCCATAATACCGCTTTCCCTTCACATTTCTCACAATTCCGGTGTGCATCATAGGGTTTGGTGAACCAGACCCGGCTTTTAAAACGGAAGGTTTTATCTGTCAGCGCACCGACAGGGCATACATCGATAACGTTCCCTGAAAAGTCATTCTCCACTACATTTTCGATAAAGGTGCTGATCTCCGAATTATCGCCCCTGAACAACACCCCATGAACCCTTTTATCTGTCAGTTGATCAGCCAGGTACACGCAACGGTAGCAGAGAATGCAACGGGTCATGTGGAGCTGGATAAAACGGCCGATATCGATTTTTTCGAAGGTCCTTCTTTCGAATTCATAACGGGTATCGGCAAGGCCGTGTTTATAAGAAAGGTTCTGCAGGTCACATTCTCCGGCCTGGTCGCAGATGGGGCAGTCGAGGGGGTGGTTGATCAGCAGGATCTCAACGATATGTTTCCTCGCCTCAAGTACCTCAGGGGACGTAATGTTCTGAACGATCATTCCGTCCTGGACAATCGTTGAGCAGGAAGGCACCAGTTTCGGCATTGGTCTTGGATCGGTGGCTGAACTCTTTGACACTTTCACCAGGCAGGTCCTGCATTTTCCACCGGTTCCCTTCAGGCCGGAGTAATAGCACATGGCCGGAGGGACCACCCTGCCTCCGATCTTCCTGGCTGCATTCAGGATAGTGGTGCCGGGTTCAACCTCCACGTCAAGGTTATCTATGGTAACTTTTAAAAGGGACATTTCTTCAGTTTTACATGTTCCTCAAATTCACTTCGGAAATGGCGGATGGCGCTGCGTACGGGCCAGGCAGCGGCATCACCAAGCGGGCAGATGGTGTGGCCTTCTATGTTTTTGGCCACATCTTCCAGCAGGTCAATATCCGGCATTTTCCCTTCACCGTTCTCGATCCCGTAAAGAACTTTTTCCATCCAGCCTGTTCCTTCCCGGCATGGACTACATTGTCCGCAGGATTCATGCCTGTAAAAACGGGTAAAGTTCCACAGGTTTTTTACGATACAGGTCGTATTATCCATTACGATGAACCCTCCGGATCCCAGCATGGTCCCGGTTTCGAAGCCGCCCTCGCTCAGGGATTCGTAGGTGATCAGCCTTGGTTCCCCCGCAGCGGTCTTTAGGATCAGGTCAGCGGGGAGTATGGGGACAGAGGAGCCTCCGGCTATCACGGCTTTCAGCTTGTTCCCCTTTCGTATGCCTCCGCAATATTCCTCCGAATAAATGAACTCTTCCACCGGAAGTCCCATTTTCACTTCATAAACCCCTGGTTTGCTGATATGTCCGCAGGCCGACATCAGCTTTGTCCCGGTACTTTTCCAAACGCCAATCTTCGCGTACTCTTCGCCTCCGTTGTTGATGATCCAGGGCACGGACGCCAGGGTTTCCACATTGTTTACCACTGTAGGGCAATCCCATAAACCGGCTATGGCAGGGAAGGGGGGTTTTATCCGCGGATTCCCCCTTTTTCCTTCCACGGATTCGATCAGCGCAGTCTCTTCCCCGCAGATGTAAGCGCCTGCGCCAGGGTGACAAAAGATATCCAGTGAGTATCCCGAACCCAGTATGTTCTTACCCAGGAAGCCGTTTGCATAGGCTTCTCCGATAGCCTTTTCAAGTATACGGAGCACACGGAACAGTTCACCCCTCACATAGATATAAGCAGTGTTGGCTTCCAGCGCAAATGCTGAGGTTATCATCCCATCTATCAGCAGGTGAGGGTTTCGTTCCATCAGGTAACGGTCCTTGAAAGTGCCTGGTTCACTTTCATCGGCATTACAGATGAGGTAATGGGGTTTACCAATACCTCTCGCCAGGAAGCTCCATTTCATACCAGTAGGAAAGCCTGCGCCTCCCCGGCCTCGCAGGGTGGATTTCTTCACCTCCTCCATAACCCCGGAAGGACTCATAGTCTTCAGGCTCTTTTCTACTGAGCGGTATCCGCCCAGCTTACGGTATACCTCGAAACTCGTGAGCTCAGGAATGTCAATATTTTCGGTGAGAATCCTCAATGACATGGGTTATTTGTATGGGTTTTGATAAGAGGGACTGGTTTCTTCCCTCCATTCATCAAGAAGAAGGTCAACACTCTCTGTTGTCATATTCTCATGATAGGCTGTTCCGACCTGGATGACCGGGGCATTTCCGCAAGCAGCAAGACACTCCACCGTTTTTAGCGTAAATTTCCCATCGGAGGTGGTTTCTCCTACCCTGATGTGCAATTTTTTTTCAAGGTGGCTGACTATTTCTTCTGCCCCATTCAGCCAGCAGGGTCCTGTTCTGCATACTTCAATAGTACAGTTACCGACCGGTTTCAGGTTGAACATGGTATAAAAAGTAGCCACTTCATACACCTCTATCGGTTTGATTTTCAATAAAGAAGCAACATAATCCATGGTTTCCGGGCTTAGCCATCCCCCGGCTTCGGCCTGGGCGATATGCAATAACGGGATAAGCGCTGATTTCTGCCTGCCTTCAGGGTAACGACCGATGATTCGGTTTACCATGGCGAGGGTTTCATCGTTGAAGGGTATCTGTTTATGCTGATCAGTTTCCATAATTTCCATTATTGTCAGGCGTCCAGTTCTCCGGCTATCACGTTCATACTGCTCATCGTGAGCACGGCATCAGAAAGCATGCTGCCCCTGACCATTTCGGGAAGGGCCTGGTAGTAAATAAAACAGGGCCGCCTGAAATGAAGCCGGAAGGGAGTCCGGCCACCATCGCTCACAAGGTAAAAACCCAGTTCGCCATTGGCGCCCTCAACACAATGATATACCTCGCCGACAGGAACATCCGTCTCTCCCATCACCACTTTAAAATGATAGATGAGGGCTTCCATGTTGTTGTATACCTGTTCTTTAGGAGGAAGAAAAAAGTCAGGAACATCGGCATGGTAAGTTTCCTTGTCATCCATCTTTTCCAGCTTGTTGATGGCTTGTTGAATAATGCTCAGGCTTTGCCACATCTCCTCCTGCCTTACCATAAAACGGTCATAAGTATCTCCGTTGGTACCCAGGGGGATGATGAAATCAAAATCTTCATAGGAAGAATAAGGGTTCATCACCCTCACATCATAATCAACTCCGGCAGCTCTCAGGTTAGGGCCTGTAAACCCGTAAGCCAGCGCCCTTTCGGCAGAGATAGGACCGACCCTGATGGTCCTGTCCATGAAGATACGGTTCCTGACCAGCAGCTTTTCAAATTCCTTCAGCACCTTAGGGTATTCCTTCAAAAAAACCCTGAGCTTCCCCCAGGCCTTATCACTGAAATTCCTTTCCAGTCCTCCTGTCCTGCCCAGGTTGGTGGTCAGCCTCGATCCGCATATCTCTTCATAAATTTCGTAGATCTTTTCTCTTTGCTGGAACATGTATACAAACCCGGTTAATGCCCCGCTATCTACACCAATTACGCTGTTACAAATATTATGGTCACCGATCCTGGCCAGTTCCATTATAATAACTCTTAGGTAATCAACCCTTTTGGGGATATTAATGCCCAACAGTTTTTCCACTGTCATATGCCATCCCAGGTTATTGAGGGGAGCCGAGCAATAGTTCATCCGGTCTGTCAGTGGGGTGATCTGGTAAAATGGTCTTCTTTCGGCCAGCTTTTCAAAAGCGCGATGAATATATCCTATTGTTTGAACGGTATCTACCACCAACTCTCCATCCATGTGCATAACATTCTGGAATACCCCGTGAGTGGCAGGATGCGTCGGACCAAGGTTAAGCGTGTTATACTCCCTGTGTTCATCGCCTGAAACCAGGTCTGCATTGGCAGAGATGATATTTTCCAAAGGTTCAGTCATCGCTTTTATCTTCCAAACATGCTGTCATTTTTATCTTCCCGTGTCTGGTCCTCCAGTGGAAAATTCTTTCTCATCGGAAAATCCGTCATGTCGTCAACATTCAGTATCCTGATCAGGTTGGGATGCCCGTCGAAGATGATCCCGAAAAAGTCATAGGTTTCTCTTTCCATCCAGTTGGCTGTTGGAAAAAGACCGGTTGCTGTAGGCCAGTGCAGATCCCCGATTTCAGTGAATGCCCTGATCCTGATCCGGTGGTTATGGGTAAAGCTGTGGAGGTGATATACCACACCCAGTTCTTTATCTGTCCCGGGATAATGGATTCCGCATAAGGTGGTTAAAAACCGGTATTTGAAAAAGGAATCCTCATACAGGTAACCCATAATATCCATCAACAGGGTTTTACTAACGGTCAAAGAAAGCATATCATATTGAAATTCATGAGAATAGAAGTCATCACCAAAGAGTTCCTTTAGTCTGTTAACAATGATATTATCAAGATCAGGCTTTCTTGTGAACATTATTCTATTCCATATTTATGCTGAAGGTCATCATATTCTTTTGAATTTCTTCTTCTGAGTGGTTCATTCCCGGCCAGTTCCTGTATTTTCAGGATTCCATCGATGATCTGTTCGGGCCTGGGCGGGCAACCGGGAACATAAACATCTACGGGGATAATACGGTCGATTCCCTGCAATACGCTGTAGGTGTCGAATATGCCTCCGCTGGATGCACAGGCCCCAACAGACAGCACCCACCTGGGTTCCGCCATCTGCACATACACTTCTTTCAGAACAGGGCCCATTTTTTTAGCGATGGTACCCATTACCATCAGCAGGTCGCTTTGGCGTGGTGAAAAGCTTAGTCTTTCGGATCCAAACCTGGCCAGATCATAATGAGCACCCATGGTGGCCATGAATTCTATTCCGCAGCAGGAAGTGGCAAACGGCAAAGGCCAGAGGGAATTCTTACGCGCCAGGCCTACTGCATGAGCCAGGGAGGTGGCAAAAAAACCATTTCCGCTGTAACCGTCCGGGGGATCTGCAATGTTTACCATGACACAATGATTTTAGTCGTTCGCTCTACATCAATCCCAATTCAGCGCCCCTTTCAGGATAATATATAAAAACCCGGCAACAGCAAGGCAAGGAAGAGTATCATCTCCAGGAATCCCCTGCCGCCAAGGGCATGAAAGTTTACAGCCCATGGATACATAAAGATCACTTCCACATCAAAAAGTACGTACAATATGGCAATGAGGAAATATTTCACTGAAAACGGGCTCCTTGCATTACCAAGACCTTCAATTCCGCATTCAAAATTCTCGAGCTTGGCGGCGGATTTCCTTTTGGGACCCAGCCAATGAGTGAGCAACATCGTAGTGATTACAAATCCCAGTACGATGAAAGACTGGATCATGATCGGTATATAGTCCCGGGGCATAGCGAGCGTTATTGAGGAGCTTTTAACAACTGGAAAAAACCATTTGTTTTGGTAAAAATAGGGACTTTTACCAAAATACCTAAGAAAATCATTGCCGTTTTACTCATTTCCGGCTTATAATTTTCCCCCGAGTACCGTGATCTTTTTGATGTTATTTACCTTGCCGTCAAGGTTAAAGAATTGAAAGAAAGCAATATAGATACCCATAGGTAACTTTTTACCCTGATCATCCAACCCGTCCCAGAAAAAACTCCCGCAAGTCCCGAGTATTTCCTTGCTTGTCAACATCTTTACCGGTTGCCCGGTTGCATTGAACAGGCGGATATTGGCCACATAACCCGGTTTTTCGAGCCTGTATGAGATGGTCAGGATATCCTGGTATCCGTCATTATCGGGTGAGAAGACAGGTGGGTCAAGGGAAATGTCCGAATCACGGACAAATGCATCAATGCATTGTGAATTTTTCATGGCCGGGGTGGCATATCCTGAAGCGGAGGAGGCAGAATGCCAGTTGCTGCAAGCAGTTCCTGTTTTGGCAGCATCAATGCGCTCCAGTGATACGCCTTCTGTTGTTGTAAGCAACGGAAACTGCATGTTCACGGAAAAAACAGCAGTATCCAGCACCAGATCTGTTGTGCTGACAAGCGATATACAGCCCCCTTCATTATTAAGTGAAGGGAAAGGATGCATTTCAAGTATACCGGCCGGGTTTGAGGTGAAGTATTGTTGTCGGACAAGGTCGGGGTCTGTTGTCAAAGCCACATAATCTCCGGGGAAGAACAGACAACCTTTGGCAGAAACGTTATACCTGTTGCCCATGGAAAGGGCTGAAGTGTCCAGTTCCGCTATCAGCAAATCCCTGAGGTCCAGGATTTTACCAGAAATATTGAACAGTTCAACAAATTCGGCCCCGTTATCTGCCGGGGCAAACAATATTTCATTAATGACAACATCTTCTTTACCAGGCAATTCAGGAAGACCAAAGGGAAGGGAAAATCCGCCCGCCAGTTGGTTACCGGCACAATCGGTCAGGGTATCCAGAAATACCAGGGAATATCGAAGGCCTTTTTCCATGGGTTCGGCCAGGGTGATCTCCAACTCATCATAGTCCGGACTTGATTTTTGTATTGAAACCGGTTGCTGGCCGTCGGGATCGATACGGAAGGCCGAAGGACCTTTGATACAGCTGCTGTCGAGGGGTTCCGCAAAGGTCAGGGTAATGATCTGGGGGTCATTTACGCTGATCCGCGAGGGAAGGGGCAGGGAACCATCAGGATTAGCGGCAGATACGGCATTCTCCGATCCCGGAGTCCCACCCCGGCCGGCCGTACTGGCCTTCCAGTTCTGTTTCCCTCCGCAGGGGTTGGCAGGGTCTATCTGTTCCAGCGACCAGCCGCCATTTTCTTTCAACGGATCTCGATACCAGTCGCTTCCATAGGTCACGGACGAGATGACATGACCTTCACAGTTTTCCAGGGTCAGGGTTGTTCCTTCGTTAGAGAGGGAAAAGGTCGGAAAGCCGGTAAAAGCGCCGTAAGCCTGGAAAAAGATCCTGGCATTGGAATCAGCCAGTATCAGGTAAGAATGCCCGGGTAATGAACAGCTTGCAACCGTTTTTGTGGCCGAACCGATCCTGAGTTTCCACCCGCTGATATCGATGGGATAGGCAGTCCGGTTGAATAACTCCAGGTATTCAACCGGGGGCAATCCCACCTGGGGTTCAGGATCGGCCATGATCTCATTGAAAACAATATCATAAGCCTTTGGCCTGTAATAGAGAAAAGGAAGTTGCGAGGGGCCCGACAGGTTTCCGGACAGGTCTTCAATCCCTTCCAGGCTAAGGGTGTAATCTGTCATTTCAAGGAAAGGTTTGTCGAAAGTTAATATCACTTCCGTACTATTAGCGGGGTTCAGCATGGCCGTTAAAGGATGTCCCATGTTATCGCTTACCAGGTAATGGGTGGTATCGGAAACGCTGGCAGGGTGAAGTGTTTCGTTAAACTTCACTGCAAGGGTCCTGTCGTTTGTTGTTTTCACCGTCAGGGCAACGGGAGGGTCAAGGTCTACCATGATATTCCTGACAATCACTTCGTCAAAATAAAACTTGGTGGCATTACTGGAGGTGTACCTGCAATATATCCCAAACCAGGCGGGGGTTATCTCCGTGCTGTCGATACCGGTGGCCTGAAGCTGAAAGAGGTTTCCACCCGTAGAGTCGGCATATAGCGACCACAGTCCCTGCATATTCCGGGTTACTTTAATCCTCACGGCAAAGGAAGCCGCAATAAAACCTTCTTTTCCCCTGCATACCTGAAAATCCTGTCCTCCCTGCCGTCGAAAGAGGGTTATGGCATCAGAAGAACCGGCTTCCCCCAGCTGAAGGTAAAAGCCTTTCGGTGAGTCAGTCAGAACATCCTGTTCAGATGCCAGGTATATCCTCGCAAAGTTGTTGGCAGAAGGGCTGAAAGACAGCTTAACCCAGAGTATCCATTCGGTGCTGTCGAGCAACGAGCTTGGAGTAGCCAGGTAAGAAGAATCCGTCCCTGCCGATTTGAGATGAAGCTGATGCAGGCTGTTCACCTCAAAAAGGCCGGTATCTCCCTGCCAGCATGGACCCGATGTCAGGTTCCCGTCCGAAAAATCATCAACAACCTGTGAAAAGGCTGAATCAGAAATATTTACGCTTAGCGTTACGCCCAGAATGAGTGCGATTTTTGAAATTTCCAACCCCTGTTTCTTCATCATCCACAAATTCAAAATCCATCTGTTTGCGGGGCAGGTCGATATGTCTGACGATGACTTTCACCGCATCTCCCAACCTGAACTCCCTCCCGTAGCGGGTACCGATCACTTTATAATTATCCTCATCCAGGTAGTAGGAATCATCCGCCAGACTTCTCAGCGGAACCATTCCTTCTCCTTTATTAATGTCCAGTTCAACATAAATTCCCCACTTGCTTACCCCTGAGATCAGGCCGGTAAACTGCTGACCGACCTTATCCATAAAGAACTCAGCCTGCTTGTATTTTACCGATGCCCGTTCAGCCTCTACGGCATTCTTTTCCATATCGGAAGAGTGCTTGCAATACTCTTCATAAACCTCCTGTTTCACCGAAGGCTTGCCTTGTAAGTACATTTCCAGCAGCCGGTGTACCATCAGGTCGGGGTATCGCCGGATAGGAGAGGTAAAATGGGTGTAATAGGGAAAAGCAAGTCCGTAATGCCCTATGTTCTTGGTCGAGTAGATCGCCTTGGCCATGGTTCGGATGGCAATGGTCTCTATCATGTTTTCTTCCCCCTTACCGGCTACATCATTGAAGAGCTTGTTGAACGACTCCGAGAGCTGTTTACGCGAGCTGGTCTTGATCGAATAGCCGAGTTTCCGGACAAATTCCGCGAATATGCCGAGTTTTTCAGGATTAGGGCTGTCATGGATCCGGTAGACAAAGGTCTTAACGGCCGCTGTCCCCTTCCTTTTGCCGACACGTTCCGCCACTTTCCGGTTGGCCAGCAGCATAAAATCCTCCACAAGCCAGTTGGCTTCCTTCTGCTCCTTAATATAGGCTTCAACAGGTTTTCCATTTTCATCCAGTTTGAATTTTACCTCCTTCGACCGGAAGTTGATGGCTCCCAGCCCGAATCTGTCCTTTCTCATTTTTAGCGCAAGCCCGTTCAGTATCATTAGCTCCTGCTTGTAATCTCCTTCCCCTCCTTCTATCATCGCCTGCACTTCCTCATAGGTATACCTCCGGTCCGACTTAATTACGGTTTTTCCGAACCATTCCTCAAGCACTTCTGCCTTGTCATTCAACTTAAAGACGGCAGAAAAACAAAGCTTCTCCTCAAATGGCCTCAGGGAGCAGACATGGTTCGACAGCTTCTCGGGCAGCATCGGGAAGGTTCGGTCGACCAGATACACGGAAGTCCCTCTTTCATAGGCTTCCTTGTCAATTGAAGATCCGGGCTTCACATAGTGGCTCACATCGGCAATATGGACACCCACTTCCCATTTCCCGTCAGGCAATTTTTTCAATGAGAGGGCATCGTCAAAATCTTTGGCATCCAGGGGGTCGATGGTGATGGTCCACACCTCCCTGAAGTCCTTCCTGGCTGCGATCTCTTCCGGCAGTATCACCTCCCTGATACCGGCGGCCTCCGCTTCGGCCGCCTTGCTGAAACTCATGGGATAATTGTAATTGGCCAGGATGGAGTTCATCTCCACTTCATTTTCTCCCGGTTTACCCAATACATCGGTCACTTCCCCGAAAGGATTCTTCGACCGTTCAGGCCATTCTGTAAGGATGATAATGACCTTGTCACCGTTCTTCGCTCCTTTCAGCTTTCCCTGGTCAAGTATAAAATCTACCGGGATGGTCACATCATCAGGTGTCAGAAAAACATGATTGCCCGTTATATTTATAATTCCGACATATTGTCTCTTCGCCCTCTCAAGCACCTCCCTCACCTGTCCTTCCGGCTTTCTTCCCCTTCGCTGGGGAAACAGGAGAACACTCACCTTGTCACCGTTCAGCGCCCGGTTGGTATTGCCGGCTGCGATAAAAATGTCCTCAGGCGAATCGGGAGATGTAACATAGGCTTTCCCGGTCTGCTTCATATCCACTATGCCTTCAACGGTGTTTCCTTTGACTACTTCCTTGAATTTCTCAGGGTTGCGTTTAAATTTCCCCCTTTTTGCTTCCACAATCTCGCCTGCTTCGCACAGCTCTTCTAGGATGTGCCGGACCAGCTCACGGCTGGCCTTGTCGGTAATTCCCAACTGCCCTGAAGCCTGCCGGAAATTATACCCACCGAAGGGATTCGAGATAAAAAGACCCAGAACCTGGTTAACAAAAGTGTTTCGACCCAGCTTCTTGTTTATTTTTGTGCCTTTTGGTGACATAAAAGAATTTTTTTAGATTTCTCATAAAATTAGTCATTAAAATTTCCATTTGGGGGTGTTCTGTGCATATATATGTTTTGAAAAGCCAAAATGGAAAAATTTTGAAAGATTTTTTTGTAAAATTTTTATCAACCCCTCTTAATAATGATAAAAAAACCTGATTTTCTGAAAGTTGGAGATAAAGTGGCCATCATTGCCCCTGCCAGGAAGTTGCCGCCGGAAACATTGGAGAAAGCCGTGGAGGTCTTTCGGCAATGGGGGCTTGAAGTGGTTTTCGGAAAGCATTTGTCCGGAGACTTTCACCAGTTTGCCGGCACAGACCTTGATCGAACCGAAGATTTGCAGAACATGCTGGACAACAGGGAGATAAAGGCCATTATCTGTGCCCGCGGAGGATACGGGGTCCTTCGCATTATCGATCATCTCTGCTGGGACGGACTCCGTAAATACCCCAAATGGATCATAGGATTCAGCGATATCACCGTCCTGCTTAGTCATATTCACAATGCTACCCGCCTGCAAACCCTTCATGGCCCCATGCCATACAGCTTCTTTCATAATGACCTTACCCCGGAAACCATTTAAAGCCTGAGAAAAGCACTGTTTGGAGAACCCTTATCATACAGTTGGGATTATTCCCCGTATTCCCGTAAAGGAAAAGCCAAGGGACAGCTGGCAGGCGGAAACCTCTCCATGCTCTTCGCCATGCAGGGAAGCCCTTCTGAATATAATTATGAGAATAAGATATTGTTCATCGAAGACCTTGATGAGTATTTATATCATATCGACAGGATGATGCTGGGGCTGAAGCGGTCAGGACGCTTATCGAGGCTGAAAGGCCTGATAGTGGGCGGAATGACTGATTTGAAAGACAATGCCATCCCTTTTGGAAAGACGGTCGAAGAGATCATCAGGGAAGCAGTGGGAGATTATTCCTATCCGGTTGCTTTCGGATTTCCGGCCGGTCATGGGAACGAAAACCACTCCCTTTTCATAGGCGCCGAGGTAGAGTTGGTGGTTGATGATCAGCATTATCTTACGTTTAAATAGCAGGAGTTTGCAAGTGTGCAGGTGTGAAAGTCTGCAAATGTGCAAGTTATATGAACACCTGAACACCTTAAAACAGAATGAAATGACAGCAACACATTTGGAAACAGGACAGAAGGGAGAGGAGATAGCCCGTGACTTTTTACTGCAGAAAGGATACCGGATCCTCGAAGTAAACTGGCGGACCAGTCATCATGAAATTGATATCATCGCTCAGAAGGACAACTTCCTGGTGATCGCAGAAGTAAAGACCCGTTCAGGTAAACCCCTGGTGGACCCTGAAGTGTCAGTGGACCTGAACAAGCAACGCCTGCTGATAAAGGCCGCAAACAGCTACATCCGGATTCATGACATCAACATAGAGACCCGTTTCGACATCATTGCTATTACCCTTCAGGGAAAAGAGCACCATATTCATCATATTGAGGATGCTTTTTATCCCAGGGTTCAGAGGTAATCGTTCTAAAAGGATATCAGTTGATTAATGGATCAGAATGAGTTTGATTTACGTAATCAATCATGTCTAATTTTATGACCTCCCAATGTTTGCCTCGCAGACAAATCGGGTCAAAATCCTGATCCGCGGAATTAAAAGCTGTAAATTTCCTGATGATTTCTAGCCGGTCATGATGAAAAGGCATTCGTTTCTCATGAAAAGCCAGCATCTGGTTAAAAGTATAATCATCCATCAACTCATGAATATCCCAAAAATCTTTTTTTCTCCCGCACCGGGAAATTACATCCACTTTCATGGCAATGATTTCTTCAATACTTGCTATGCGAAGATTATCAATCATTAGGAATTCAGCCATGAATTTTTCAGTATAAAACAGATCCAGCTTAATGCAATCCCGCTCATTTTCACCAACATAGTATGTTTTTCCCAACCCTTTTTTTATTGGGTTGTTTGGATCGACATAAGGATAATTAAGGCGTAAAAAGGAATCAATGGCCTCGAAGTCTGCTGCTCCATAGTTAATGTCGGTAAAAAGATCAATATCGAGGGATTCCCTGTGCCCTAATTGCAAACATAAGGCGGTACCACCGACAAGTCTGAAATCATTAAATTCCTTTGTTATCATAAGTTTCTGTAAAACACTTAGTAACAAATGGGATACTGTTTGATAGTATAAAGTTTTACTCAAATGATTTCAATATTTGATTTACAATATCTGATCCGTAAAATCCAATCATTTCATTTTTCTCAGATTCATTGCCTCTTTCGAAAACCCTGGTGATGACGGCTTTTTTCTGAAGTATCCAGTTTATATTTTCAATTCTGGTATCCCAGAACAAGACAGGTCTGAGCTTTGTCAGGTCAGGATGCTTGCAGAACACTTTTCTTTTTTCATTCTCAATATCAAAGTACGCCTGTAAAACCATAAAGAAACCTTCCTCAAGTTCAAGCGCATTTTCGATTTTCATAGCGAGAGCTGTATTCATTCTCCTTTTTCCTTTGGTTATTGAAACCAGCGTCTGAGGAAACTCATTCAATGATAGAGCAAAGGGACCTTTACGCAATTTCCTGCGTTTCAATTCCCGTTCAAGGATATACCCCGGATGGACCCCTTTAATTATTGATATTGATTCATTCATACCACAAAAATAAACAAAATTGTTTACACAATATTGTTAATATTTGATTTATTTTTTTTTCAACAACAATCTGGCTTTCACAGAAATATCATATTACATCATTAACAGTGATTGTCGTTGGCATAAGTACGGGATTACATGATCACAATTCTCCTTGCTTTTTTGCGGTGAAGCATAATAATATTAACTTTGTGAAAATTAGATCACTAGTTAAAATATC
>JAPLDE010000062.1:29210-29562 GCA_026391855.1 Bacteroidota bacterium
TTATTTATTATGAGACCAAGGAAATCTTCCGGGAAGCCTGACCGGAAACCGGCCGGACGAAAACCGGCCAGGCATAAGGGCAAAGAAGAGGAGCAAAAACCAAAAAGAACCTATCGTTCAGAAGATAAAGGCGACCGCAAACTGGAATATCGTAAGCGCATCAACCCCAAAGAAGAGGGAGAACGTCCCCTGCATCGGAAAACAACCAGGGACGGGAACGATCGACCCCGCCGCAGAGAAGATGACGGTCGTGTAGGGGCGGACAGCCGTCCGCCCAGAAAACCTTATACCAGGGATGACGACAACCGCCCCCGCCGTCGAGAAGATGACAACCGTGTAGGGTCAGACAGCC
>JAPLDE010000062.1:29608-33567 GCA_026391855.1 Bacteroidota bacterium
TAGGGGCGGACAGCCGTCCGCCCCGCAAACCTTACACCCGGGATGGGGACAACCGCCCCCGCCGTCGAGAAGATGACAACCGTGTAGGGGCGGACAGCCGTCCCCCCAGAAAACCTTACACCAGGGATGACGACAACCGCCCCCGCCGTCGAGAAGATGACAACCGTGTAGGGGCGGACAGCCGTCCCCCCAGAAAACCTTACACCAGGGATGGGGACGACCGCCCCCGCCGCAGAGAGGATGACGGTCGTGTAGGTGCAGCCAGCCGTCCGCCCCGCAAACCTTACACCAGGGATGGGGACGACCGCCCCCACCGTCGAGAAGATGACAACCGTGTAGGGGCGGACAGCCGTCCACCCGGGAAACCTTACAACAGGGATGGGGACGACCGCCCCCGCCGCAGAGAGGATGACGGTCGTGTAGGAGCGGACAGCCGTCCGCCCCGACGACCCTATACCAGGGATTCCGGAGGGTACAAAGGATCAGGCAGGGGAACAGGAAAAGGGCCCAAAAGGCCTGCACCGGGAAGCCCCGGCGCCGACGGACTGATACGGCTGAACAAGTATATTGCCAATGCCGGAATGTGTTCGCGCCGGGAAGCCGACGACCTCATCGTCAGCGGTGCCGTGAAAGTGAACGGAGAAATCGTAAACATCCTCGGAACCCGAATTTCACCCGACGATAAGGTCCAGGTGGGTGACCAGACCCTCACCAGGGAAACCCTCCGCTATGTACTGGTAAACAAACCCAAGGGATATATCACTACTATGGATGACCCGGAAGGCAGGAAAACCATCATGTTCCTCGTCAGGGAAGCCTGCAGGGAAAGAATTTACCCCGTGGGAAGGCTTGACAGGGAAACAACCGGCGTGCTGTTGCTCACCAACGACGGCGAAATGACCAAAAAACTCACCCATCCCTCCCATGGCATCCGTAAGGTTTACCATGTAGTCCTCGACAAACCACTGGCTTACGAGGACCTGAAAGAAATTGAAAACGGAATCGAACTGGAAGACGGCTTTATTAAAGTGGATGCCATCGCCTTTACCGGCGACGGGAAAGACAAACGACAGCTTGGCCTGGAGCTCCATTCCGGGAAGAACCGTATCGTCAGGCGGATATTTGAACAACTCGGATATACCATTACCCGCCTCGACCGCGTTGTCTTTGCCGGCCTCACCAAAAAAGACCTGCCCCGTGGAAGGTGGCGAATACTCACCAGCGATGAGGTTAATTTCCTGAAAATGCTCTGATAATCAAGCTTTTCAGTGGAAAGCTATGATCAGAAAAGAAAAGAAAAAACACAGACCCTTCCGCCGGTTCCTCAAATGGACCTTCCTTACCCTGTTGTTATTATTGATCCTGGCCGTAGGTTCAGCCTTCCTGCTGGCAAAATATTATGAGGATGCTATTAAAAGTCTGTTTGTCAGAGAGTTGAATAAACAACTCAGGACAGAGATCGCCATACAGGATATTCATTTTTCTTTCCTGAAACAGTTCCCATATGCCACCCTTGAATTCGAGGGGTTAACGGCTAAAGATGCGGTTAGCGGCCAGGCTGCCGACACTCTGATGAAGGTCGCCTCCCTGCGCCTGCATTTCAACATTATGGACATCTACAGGGGAAAATATACCATCAAACGAATCGACCTGCAGAACGGTTTCCTGAAAATGAAGGTGTATAAAGACCTTACCGATAACTTTCATTTCTGGAAGTCCACCGGTACTCCTTCCAACGATGAATTTTCCTTTGCCCTGGATAAGGTGGTCATGAAAAAGATGTTACTGCTGTATCACAACGCGGTTACCCGCCAGGATTATAAATTCATGCTGGGGAACGTCCAGGGTAAGGGCAGGTTCTCCACTGAGAAATACACCCTGAAGATCAGTGGTGACATACTTGTCAGGGAGATATGGTCAGGCGGGATGGAATATTTCCGGGACAAAGAAGCGGAACTCGGGCTGGAAATGAATGCTGACCAGCTGACCGGACGCTATGTCATCAGGAAAGGGAAGATGAAAATGGGAAATCTAGCCCTTTCCGTAACGGGTTACCTGGTATATTCGGAAAACAACAAGATCATGGATCTTCATCTAACGGCACCGGAGGCTGAATTGAAAGATCTTGTGAAAGAATTGCCTTCAACAGTAAGGAAGAAGCTGGAGGATTATCAGCCGGAAGGTCTGGTAAAGCTAGATATCCACTGTAAAGGAAAATACGGGGGGAGCGATTTGCCTGCCATTGAAGCCGTTTTTAGCATGCAGGAAGGAAAAATCGAATACAGCAAAGAAAACATCTCCCTTGAACATGTCACGTTGTCAGGGACTTATAATAACAATGGTTCCGAAAGGATGGAAGACCATCACCTCGTCCTTCACTCTTTCCGTGCTTCGTTAAACCAGGGGACGATACAGGGAATGCTGGAGATCAACGGTTTCGGACCGGCCGCGGTTCAGTTCCGGGTTTCAGCCAGCCTCAGCCTTGATGATATTATCCGGTTTCTTCCCGCTGATAAGATTCTAAAGGCTGCCGGCAACCTGAAGTTGTTGCTTTCCTTTAGCGGTAACCTGGAATCCTTCAACAGGCTCACGGTGGAGGATTTCCTGGCAGGCCGGTTTTCCGGTGAACTGGAAGTGAAAGACCTGGGTTGGGAATTAAAAGATAATGAGTTGAAATTCAATAAGTTTAACGGATCATTGGCTTTTAACAACAACGATGTGGTGGTGAAGTCGCTGCATGGGAACCTCAGCAACAATTCGTTTACCCTGGAGGGTTATTTCCGCAACCTGTTGCCTTTTTTGTTATCCAAAAGCGAGGATCTCCAGGTGAAAGCCGTGCTCTCTTCTCCCGCTCTCGACCTGGAAACCTTACTGGCAGTGAAAAGCAAAGGTACCGACACCTCCTTCCGCCTGGCATTTCCCGAACGCTGGACAGGTGACATCAGCCTGGACCTGGGCAGCCTTTCTTTCAGGAAATTCAAAGCCGTCAAGGTGAACTGCCTGCTGAAGTACAATGCGAGAAAGCTCTGCATCAGTCGGCTGACAATGAACACAGCATCCGGTAGTTTTACGGGCGAAGGGATCATCGACGGAAGCAGCGGCAAATACTTTGATATTTCAGCCGATGCCTTGCTGAAGCAGATGGATGTCAGACAGCTCTTCCATGAATGCAGTAACTTCGGACAGGAATATGTGGTGGCTGAAAACCTGAAAGGCATTGTAACCGTGGACCTGCAGACATCTTTCCGGATGAAGCCTGCGCTCGGCATCGATCCGGCTTCCCTGGAGGCCAGCCTCGATATCACCGCCGACCATGGCGAACTCCTCGACTACAAGCCCATCAGCGGGTTGGGAAAATTCATCCGGGTCGACGACCTGTCGAAGGTGAGGTTTTCTACCTTAAAAAACACCGTTTACATCAAAGACAAAACCGTCACCATCCCTTCCATGGACGTGGTCTCCGATGCCCTCAACTTTACCTTGAGCGCTACCCATACATTCGACAATGAGATTAATTACCGCTTCCAGGTGCTGCTGTCGGAGATACTGAGCAAAAAAGCCCGCAAAGCGAGGAAAACCAGTGATGAGTTCGGCGTGGAACAGCCTGACAATGAGGGCCGTACAACCCTGTTCATCCTGATGACCGGCACGGTCGGCAACCCCGTCTTCCGCTACGACAGCAAAAGCGTGAAGGGAAAGATCATTGCCAGCTTTCTCAACGAAAAGAAGACCCTGAAAAAGACCCTGAAAGATGAATTCTCCCGTTCAAAAAAACAGCAGGATTCCCTGGCAGAGATGGAGAAACACATACGGGACCGCCAGGAAAGCGGCAAATTCGTAATGGACTTTGAAGGCAGCCTGAAAGACAGTCTCAACAAACAGAAAAAAGACCGGCGTTCGGAAAAAAAAGAAAGCCCGGAAAAGAAAAAAGAGGAAAAAGCAAAATTCAAGATCGAGTG
>JAPLDE010000062.1:33643-72553 GCA_026391855.1 Bacteroidota bacterium
ATGATTTGATGATTTGGAGATTTGGAGATTTGATGATGAGATTAGGTGCCGATACATTAAGCTTTATTTCTGATAGTTTCCACTGGAAAGCCTGTTCAAGAAAGGTAAGAATAAAATTTTGTATCTTTAACCATCAATCATTGCTTAAACCTTTTTGAGATGAACTTCAACTTCATTGATTTTCTTGATGCCGCGGTAATTGTCTGTGATACAGACTGTACCATCACCTATCTGAACCGGAAAGCCCTGATGAATTATGCGGCCGAAGGAGGGGCGGCACTGATCGGAAAAAATCTCAGGGACTGCCATAATGAGAACTCCATGGCTAAAATCAGGAATATCCTGAAAACAGGAGAAAAGAACGTGTACACCATTGAAAAGAAAGGAAGAAAGAAACTGATCTACCAGGCACCCTGGTTTGAAGAAGGAGCCATAAAAGGAATTGTTGAATTCTCAATGGAGATTCCGTTTGAGATTGAACACTTTGTGAGAACATAGAACACCTGAAAAAATGAAAACCTATATCATTATTCTTTTGATTGCTGGTCTTTTCGTAACGGCAACAGGCCAGAACCCATTTATTGTGAGGGGGATAGGAGGAGGAGGTGCCTTTTTCTGCCCGTCCATTAACCCGCTCAATGTCAATGAGATGTATGTGGTGAGTGATATGAGCGGTGTTTACCATTCCACCGATTTCGGGTTATCGTGGGAAACCCTGCCCTTTTATGAGCTCCAGGCCCACAATTTCTCCATGATACGGTTCACCTCCAGTCCGTTGATACGCTATGCATTGAGTAACAATGCGTTACAGCAGCCTGTGATCAGCCAGGATGGCGGCAATAGCTGGAATCCCTTACCGGGAAATCCGAACGACTATGAAATGCTGTACAGTCTCCAGGTTGATTTCGGAATGCCAAACAGGGTAGTGATCTCCGATTACAGTCATATTTATTATTCTTCCGATTACGGTAACACCTTCAGTCTCATCCATTCTGCCGGGCATTCGATGGAAGGGGCGCTGGTTGCCGGATCATTTTTCGACGGGGATGACATCTTCCTTGCCACCAACGATGGCTTGCTGACTTCCCACGACGGCGGTTCTTCCTTTTCCATTGAACCCACACCCGGTATTCCTGTGAATGAACGTATCCTGTCATTTGCCGCAGGCAGGGAAAACGATACCCTGCGATTTCTCTGTCTGACCATCGACTCGCTGAATACCTATGTAGGAATAACAGGGACCGATTTCTGGGACATCATGCGGGGTGTGTATACCCTTGATTACGGACAGGGAGGCTGGCAACCCAGGCTGAACGGCATTGATATCGGGAATGACTATCCCATGTGGGCAGGCATGGCCGAAAACGACATTCATACCATGTACCTGGCCGGGGGGACACCCATTGAAACACCCATCATTCTAAAAAGCACGGATGCCGGCGGGAACTGGAACCATACCTTGCTGACACCCGACAATCAGAACATTTATACCGGTTATGCCGGTAGCGGTGGAGATATGGGCTGGTGGTACGGAGGAGCCCCGCTGGGCCTGGCTGTCGGAAGAAACGATGCCAACCGGCTGGTCTTCACCGACCTGGGTTTTGTTCACACCTCAACCGACGGGGGAAACCTGTGGTACCAGGCCTATGTTAACCCTTCCGACCAGCATCCGCCGGGGGCATTGACTCCAAAGTACCAGTATTACCATGGTATCGGGCTTGAGAATACTACCTGCTGGCAGACTTTTTGGGCCGATACCGGTGATGTATTTGCGGCTTTCAGCGATATCCGGGGCATACGAAGCCAGGACGGGGGGGAAAGCTGGTCATTCGACTATACCGGTCACACCCAGAATACCATGTACTGGATGGTGAAGCATCCACAGAACGGCAAGCTGTATGCAGCCACCTCAACCATTCATGACATGTACCAGAGTACCAGGCTGGCAGACAATATTCTCGACTCACCGAATGCCTTGGGAAAGATCATTTTCTCTTCCGATAAAGGAGCCACATGGCAGGAAATACACAACTTTCAGCGACCGGTTTACTTCCTGGCCCTGGATCCGGCGAATTCAAACAGGATGTATGCATCCGTCATCAATCACAGCCAGTCGGCGGGTGGTATCTGGCGATGCAATGACCTGCAGGACGGAGCTGCTTCCGTGTGGATCAAACTACCCGATCCACCCGGAACAGAGGGTCACCCGGCCATGATCCATGTTCTGAATGACGGTAAGGTATTATGTTCCTTTTCGGGAAGAAGGGCATCAAACGGTTCTTTTACAGCCAGTTCGGGTGTGTTCCTGTATGATCCTTCCACGAATGCCTGGTCTGACCGCTCCGATGCGGGCATGTTCTACTGGACCCAGGATGTCATCCCTGATCCGGGAGATACTGCTCAGAACACCTGGTATGCCTGTGTATATAGCGGCTGGGGCGGTGCACCCAACGGACTTGGCGGGCTTTACCGCACCTATGACAGGGGCCTGCACTGGAACCGTATCAGCAACCTCGACCGGGTGATGTCGGCAGCCATCAGCCCTTCATTTCCGCATGAATTATATATTACCACAGAAACCGAAGGGCTTTGGGTATGTGATCAGCCCGGAAACAGTGCTCCTGAGTTCAGGTTGGTGGAAAACTATACTTTCCGTCAGCCGCTCAGGGTCTTTTTCAACCCTTATCAGCCGTTGAAAATGTGGGTCACCAGTTTCGGCCATGCCATGGAAGAAACCACCCTTCCTGCCAGGACCATACAGGCAGCATTTACAGCGGAACCAGTCTCCGGTGTTTATCCATTGACCGTGCATTTTACCGACCAGTCTCCGACAGCTGATACAACCTTCGTAACCGGCTGGCAATGGGATTTCAATAATGACGGAATCACAGATGATACCACAGAAAATCCCTCTTTCACTTATTCAAACCCGGGAATATATTCTGTCTCCCTCCTCGTTGAAGATGGATATAGCCAGGATCAATGTTTAAAAAATAACCTTATCCATGTATTGTTACCCCCTGTGGTTTATGTAGATGATGATAACCTGACCGGGATTGAACTGGGAACGTCGGCATATCCTTATTCCACAATACAGATGGCCGTTGATTCAGCGGATAACGGCGATACGGTAAAAGTGGCAGCGGGATATTACCCTGGAACCATTATCATTCCCGGAAAAACAGTTCATCTCAGAGGGGCTTTTCCCGGCGCTGCCCCCGTTGATTATGAAAACGGCACGGGTGGTGATTATTCTACCCGGGATACCATTGCTTTTCCTTCCAAAATCATTGGTAACCAGGTGAATGCAGTTCTTACCTTCCTATTCACTTCTTCATCAGGTTCATCGGTCGATGGTTTTACTCTGAAAAACGGCCGGCAGGGTATTGTCCTGGATATCTCACAAACCTGGCCGTATATCGGTAATATCCTCATTCACAATAATATCATAGAATATAACGGTTACTCCGGGCTTAGCGGGCTGAATGGGATAGGGATACAGGCCTACGGGAACAATATCCGTATCGAAGACAATATCATCAGGAACAACCGGGGTGGCATAGGTGCCGGTATTTATACCAACGGGCTAGAGATGATACTGTCGGGTAACCTGATCGAATACAATGCAGGGTTCGATTATGTAGCCGGAGGGGTTTATTTCGGGTCGGGAGGAAGGATAGAAAACAACATTATCCGGCACAATACAGGTGCCCAGGGGGTCAGCTGGGGCTATGCCGGGGGATTGATGATCTCCTGCAGCGACACGGTTATCCTTTCTTACAATACCATATGTTACAACCAGGCTCCTTCCCATGCCGGGGGAATTCTGATCGATTACAATGCCAGGGTGATCATGGACCATGACCTGGTTTACAGGAATACCTCGGGATATGGATCGGGTATCTTTGTTAACGGTGCCTCCTGGGCAAATCCGCCATTAAGGTCCTGGTTGAAGATATCCTCTTCAACCGTAGCCAATAATTATGGTCCGGGGTATTACCAGGGCAATGGGATCACGCTAAACGATGCGGATGCCCTGGCTGAAAACAGCATCTTCCGCAATAACGGGGACGATTTCAATGTGTTCCAGAGCCAGGACTCGCTGACCCTGAAGTATTGCATTACTTCTGAAGGTTGGGCCGGAGTGTCGCTTCTATATGATGATCCGCTTTTTGCAGACACCACCGGAGATGATTACCATGAGCTGTCTGAGGCCGGGCGATGGGTTCCCGGGTTATTCGGAAATACCGGCGGATGGGTCTATGACACCCTCAATAGTCCGGCCATCGATGCGGGAGACCCGTCGAGTCCATGGTCGGCTGAGCCGGCTTTCAACGGGAACAGGATCAATGTCGGTCGGTACGGCAACACCGCAGAGGCCTCCAGGTCAATACCCCTGAACGGGAACAGCCTGCAGGGGATGGTGGTATACGATAATGTTTCAGGTACCCCGCTCGACAGTTGTTTCATCAGCCTGATCTTTCAGGGAGACACGATTGCCGGGGATACCACGGACATGTACGGTAACTTTTCCTTTTTCGGACTGGCAGACGGAACATATACCCTGCATATCCGTTGCAGTAAGGTGTGGACAGGAGTCAATGCCACTGATGCCCTTACTATCATGCGGCATTTTGTTAACCTGATCTCACTGAACGGGTTAAAATGGCTGGCTGCCGATGTGGATAACAGTGGTTACATTAATACCACCGATGCACTGAGAGTGGCCAAACGTTTTGTGGGACTCATCGACAGTTTTCCTGCCGGTGACTGGGTCTTTGAGACATTGTCCATTAATGTTTCAGGGAATACCCTGAAGATCATCAACCCCAGGGGACTTTGTAACGGAGATGTGAACGCGTCCGGGTATTAAACAACAAACGTATTCTTTACCCTTTTCGAATAAATAAAGTAAGGCACCCAGATCGCTGCCCCGATAAAGCTCCGGAGTAACTCCCGGATGGAAGAGGAATCCATTCCCGTATCCTGCACACCAGTTATCTGACCGGCCAGTATCAGGTCCAGCAGAATGAAACAAACGTTGGATAAAAGAAAGATAATGACCAATTGCGGGAAACGGCTGTTTTTTGTAAACAGGTAATACAGAAGCAATCCTGAGAACAGGGCAAATCCTGCATTGATCACAATTTCACCGTAAACCAGCGTATTCAGCCACGGAATATGTATATCGCTTGTACCAAGGGAAATAACAGCCGGTATCAAAGTGGTTATTATTCCATAGGCCAGCCGGAAAGGGGTAATGATCAATCCGATAGCAAAAAGGATCAGCCAGCCACCAATTCCCTCTGGACCGTCGGCTATTGGTGGAAGTACAATAGATTCCTGCTGTTCTTGGTGTATTTCCTGATTATCTGCAACCCGGACTTCCTGGTTAATTTCTTCGCCGGTTTTTTCATGTTCATTCGTTGGAGATTCATTATCAGTTTCCATATCCAGTTCTATTAGTTGGTGGTCCGCGGAAAACGGAATTTGCTTTTTAAGACAAGGTTACCCGCAAGATAAGAAAGAATTGTTATTATTCAACACTACTTCCCGGATCGGAGGAGGTGCTATCGTGAAGCAATTTGAAATGTCGGGACAGATGACAGGTGACTCGATCTTTGTTGGCAATTTCATCCTGAGTCTTACTGATCCTGATGAAATTTTTACTGTTAACGGAAAGGTTTACGTGAAAAATGGCAGCATGAACGGGTCCGGGACTTATTCAGGGTATCAGCCTCCTGATACTATTCATTTTAACGGGAAATTCATCCTCACAGGGATTAAAGAGTGAAACCTGAATAAATGAACTTTCGTCCTTTCTGATTGTTTAATTTGTTAATCTGAAAATTGAACAAATCAACATCAACAAAATTAAAGCGTTATGAAAAGGACCATTTTATTGTTCAGCCTCATTCTGACAGGAATTTACCTCAATGCCCAGACCGGAAGCAAGGGGTGGAAAGTAGATAAATCCCATACAACCATCAGTTTTACAGTGCCTCATCTGGTGATCTCAGAAGTCACCGGAACCTTCAAGGATTTTGATATGGAGATTACAGCCGAGAAAGCAGACTTCAGCGATATGAAAGTTAATACCGTGATAAAAGTGGCCAGTATCAATACTGATAATACCCAACGGGACACCCACCTGAAATCGGATGATTTCTTTAATGCAGAGAAATTTCCCGAGATAAAATTCAATGGTTACAGTGTTTACAAAGTTGATGAAAAGAATTACAAGATTACCGGCGATCTGACCATTCGTGACGTAACCAAAAAAGTCGTTTTTGATGCAGTGAACCAGGGTACGATAAAATCACCCTGGGGCCAAACTGTTTCCGTTTGGAAGGCCAGCCTTAAACTGAACCGTTTTGATTATAACCTGAAATGGGATAAAAAAATTGAAACCGGTGGCTTTGTAGCTGGTGATGAAGTTACTGTCAACCTCAATATTGAACTTACCAGGTAATAGATAAGTTGTTGTAAAACAATTGGTTGTAAAAACAACCTTAAATTCGGCTGCTTTCTAAGCGTAAGTTTTTAACCCTGTCAGGGTCCGACCCTTACAGGGTTTTTCATGTAGCTTAAGGAATATAGGATCCGTTACAATCACCTATTCCGATACACTTAACATTTTGAATAAAACCGGCATTTCCGCTGAGGGTGACCTGGGGATTCTCAAAGTACCAGTCACCGGCAGGGAAGGATTGCAACTGGCCGGTAAACCGCCTGCTGATCATCAGGGCATCAATGGAATTGATCATATTATTGTTGTCAACATCTCCGGCCTTGAGCTTTAACCCGGTTAACAGGGAGAGATGGACAAAATGTTTCAGGGCCAGAAGGGCATCGGTGGAATTGATACTGCCGGGCAACAGGGTGGTTGTCACATGTAAAGTGTATGAACCGTCGGGAATAAGTTCAAAAAGGTAGATCCCGTCCTGATCAGTCTGGGTTGTTGCAACAACACCGTTGTTTCCGGCTACCAGTTCAACCGTTGTATTTGACATCCCGCTATTGGCATTGTTATCATAGCTGATCACCCCGCTGAGGGTGTTTAGCGTAGGCCCTTGAATGATATAAGTAACTGTATCAGAAGTACATCCGTTGGTTGCAAAGAGGCTGACCGAATGACTTCCTGGTAGAAAGATATGGTAGGGATTTTCCAGGGTGCTGGTCGTCCCGTCTCCAAAATCCCAAAGATAGCTGGTGGCATGGTTACTGCTATTGAGGAAAAAGACGGTATCGCCATTGGTGTTGTAACCGGCTGAAGCCGTAACGAGGTAAGTATCCGGGTGCCATACCGTATCGAAAATACCCTGGCTGAGGTTATAATAGGATCCGCTTGGGGTTAGCTGAAGACGCATTGCTTTTATCATGTAAACATAGTTCCCGGAATCTACGATGCAGGCATCGGTATAGGATGTTGAAGTTATTATTGTTTGGGTTAACCTGGTAAAGCTGGTTTCAGCCTCTTTCTTGCGGTAAACGTAGTAGCCAAGGATGGTATCCGTGGAGGCTGTCCATGATAGGATGTTGTCAGTTTCCTGGCTGCTTGCAACCAGTTGAGATACAGGAGCTACAACATCGTTCCTGAGCGTAGGATCACCCATGAGGGCAATATGTACGAACCTCGCTCCATAGCTGGCAAAATATGTTGAACTGTTATTCTGGGAAATGAGGGCATCGTATCCTATATTTTCTCCCATGCCCATATGATGGAGCATCCAGTGAGGCCTGCCGCTCCAGCAGTTGGTCAGCATGGTCCCCTGCGCCAGGGGAGCCCTGAGGAAGTTGTTCTGTGAATCCCAGTCGCCAAAATAGCTTCCGAAAAGGATGGTAAAAACACCCTGAAGGTTGGAGACAGCAAAATCCGATGTGCTACCGATACCGCCGGCACCCTGGTACCATCCTCCGCCACAGCCATACGACCACAGGTAACTGTTGCCATTCATGGTGGTAAAGTAATCATTGGCGCCCACCTGGCTATATCCAACCAAAGGACCAAAGTTTTTCCAGCCGCTGGCAGCAAAGGCTTCACTGCCAAAATACCCGAAATTATCATCTACAAGAGCCCGGTGAACCGGTGAAAAGACTTTATGACGGTAGTTATGGTCTTTATCCAGGTAATTTCTGATCAGCTGGTCCACAGGGGAAGCGAACGCCGGCATGTTGGAGAAATCCACGCGGCCGACCTGCAGCTCAACATCACTGGGGATGGTGCTCTGGTCGAATTTTCCGTCACCGGGAATGTTCTGGTTCCTTGGATCGCTGGCTGTGCTGTTGTTAACAACTACATCCGTCCAGCTTCCGTTTACGTCACCGTAATATACGTCGGCAGGCCAGGCACCCTGGTGGTCGGGATGGCCATCGGGATTGATATTGCCGCTGTAAGGCACCGGAACATGTCCCAGGATGAAGACAGCCCTCGTATTGGCAGGGTCGAGGTTATAATCGGCCACGATAAGAGATTTTACGGCTGTCACAGCGGCTGCCGGAGCCACATCATGACGGATTACCTTCCAGCCGTCACCCGCCAGGTCCGTCTGCAACCGGGCAATCTCTGAAGAACAGCTGGTAGTGAAAGTATTATCAACTAAAAGGATTAAGGTCCCCCTTTGCTCAACAGCAGGCATTTCAATGCCACTGTTGATGTAACCGTAACCGGTATAATTTGAAGCAGTACGGACTACCTTGTATTCATAGCTGGTGGCTGTATTAACAGAAAGATCCATAAACTGAACGGAAGTACCCGGAAGGGTTGCCATTACTGTTCCCCAGCCGGCGTCAGTCTTCAGCTTACGGTATATGGTATATTGGGTCGCTCCTGAATTGGAAAGCCATTTCAGGGTGATTTTTTTCGGAAAAGACTGCACTACAGCGCTCAGTTCCACACTGGCATCCTGGCAGGTTTGGGCCTGGACGGGCCCTGCCGTTAGAAAGAACAACATGCTTAGGCAGTAAATTTTGGATAATACCCTAATATTCAGGAGATAATCTAAATTGAATAAAGTTAACATAGTAGTATGATCTTTAAAATGGTCCAATTAACAATTCAGCACCGAAAGTTAGTCATTTTACACATGCAGCAGATTTCTGAAGGGAGACAAAACCAACCTTATCCTGGTAATGTCATCTAACTGCGCATAACTTGAGCTTCAGTCATTTTATAATAAATTCATATCTTTGCCCGGGAGACAATTAAATCTTTTTCCATGAACAAGATAATATCGGAAAAGTTAGTTGATATGGAAAAGCTTTGTAATGCATACAAAGTCAAGACAATGTATGCTTTTGGGTCTGTTTGTACGGACAATTTTAAAGAAAGCAGTGATATTGATTTGTTGATATCCTTTGAGGATTTGTCTATTGAACAATATACCGATAACTATTTTGAACTACATTATAAACTAGAAGAATTATTTAACAGGAAGATTGATTTATTAACTGATAAATCTCTCTCAAACCCTTATTTTATTAAAGGAATTGAGCAAACCAAGCAATTAATATATGCAGCTTGACATTCAAAAATATCTTTATGATATTCAGCGCTCAATTGATTCGATCAATGAATATCTTGGCGAAAATCGCAATTTTAAAGAATATAAGGCAAATAGGTTACTCAGAAGGGGTATTGAAAGGGAATTAGAGATAATAGGAGAGGCAGTAAACAGGATTATTAAATCAGATCCGGGTATTAAGCTTGACAATGCCCGTAAAATAGTAGATTTGAGAAACTGGGTTATTCATTCCTATGATAATGTTGATGATGTAATCATTTGGGGTATAATATCCAAACAATTACCCATTTTATTAGCCCAGGTGAAAGAATTACTGAAAAATAATAAACCCTAAACCTAATGGAAATATCCGGTAAAGTATTCAAAATATTACCCTTACAATCAGGAGAAGGGAAAAATGGCCCCTGGAAGAAGCAGGAGTTCATTCTGGAGACCCAGGCACAGTTTCCGAAAAAAGTATGTTTTTCCCTTTGGGGTGATAAGGTAGACCAGGCCCGTTTGCAGGAGAATGAGTCGATAACGGTTTCATTTGATCTGGAAAGCCGGGAGTTTAACGGACGCTGGTACACCGATGCGAAGGCCTGGAAAGTAGTAAAAAGCGGGGAGGAAGCGCTACCGCCCCCGGCCCCCCCCGGAGCCATTGATGAATACCTGATGCCGGATACAAGCGGTGTTCCGGATGACCTTCCGTTTTAATCCCTGGTATGGGCCGATGATCTGTAGCTACCTGAGAGAGATGAAGCTCCTCGGTTGCTGAATATCCATCATCTCCTTAACCAGCAGTTCCGTATCCATGGCAATGTCCAACAGGTTGGCAGCCAGCTGATAACAAGGCGTGGTAAAGATCTTGTAGTTTTTATCCTTCACTACCTGTCCATGGGTCGTGTTCACATGATGGCTCCCCATTTGTTCAACCTTGCGGGCGTCACCGGGATCAGCGCCAATAGTGATATCCACGGCTCCCAATACCTTTCCCAGCAGGACAGGGGCGATGCACATCGCACCTATCGGTTTTCCGGCTTCCAGGGTGTCCTTTATGACCCTGGCCACCAATGGATTCACCTCGCAATCAGGACCTTTGAAAGCCCAGTTGCAAAGATTCTTGGCAACGCCAAAACCACCCGGGAAGATGACCCCATCGAAATCCTCTGCATGAAGGGTTTTAAGGTCTTTGATGCTTCCCCTGGCAATGCGGGCCGACTCAATAAGAACATTTCGCTTTTCCGGCATCTCCTCTCCGGTAATGTGATTCACAACATGATGCTGCCAGATGTCCGGGGCAAAGATCTGGTAACGGCCTCCCAGTTTCTGGATGGCTAAAAGAGTGAGTACGGCTTCATGGATCTCTGCTCCGTCGAAAACCCCGCACCCGGCTAAGATGACTGCAAACTTCTTCATAGCTTTCTAATTCTGTTTAAAGGTTAAAAATATAAATTATTGGGTTAATTTAAGCAACTTTGCCAAATGAAAATTGACTATCCTGAATATGGCTGTTTTTTCACCAGCCGACACATGAGAAAACAAACATTATTATGGTAAAAAGAGGTTTAATTATTCTGTCAGTTGTTTGTCTTTTCTTTATTACCAGCGTTTATGCCCAGAAAAAGAACCTGGAGATCAATGATCTTACCAACCGCAAGTTATCACCTAAAAGCTTATCGAACCTGCAGTGGATGGGTCATTCAGACGATTTTACATGGGTAGCCGACGGAGCACTGGTGAAAGTTTCTGCCAGGGCATCCAACCCGGATAAAAGAGACACCCTGATTAAACTTGACGAACTGAACCAGCAAATGGTCAGGATGGGTTATGATAAGCTGAAAGATTTTCCTTCCGTCCGCTGGAAAGACAATTCAAATTTCACATTCATCGTGAAATTTAAGCTGTTTCAGTTTGACATGGCTTCAAAAACCCTGAAATTGCTGAACCAATGGGATGAGAAAGCACTAAACACCGATATTCATTATGGCACCGGGCTGGTAGCCTATACCATTGAAAACAACCTGTTTATCGCCGGTAACAACAAGACCTTGCAAGTTACAAGCGATAGTGGTAAAGGAATTGTCAATGGCTGTGAGCGGGTCCATCGCAATGAATGGGGCATCGATAAAGGTACTTTCTGGTCGCCAATGGGAAGCTTCCTGGCCTTTTACCGCATGGACGAAACAATGGTAGCCGACTATCCCCTGGTGAATATTGATACTCCCATTGCGACCGTAGAAAACACCAAGTATCCTATGGCAGGGGAGACAAGCCACCAGGTAACCATAGGCGTGTATGAGGTTTCTACCCACAAAACTGTCTTTTTAAAGACAGGAGAACCTAAAGACCAGTTCCTGACCAATATCGCCTGGAGCCCGGATGAGAAATACATTTTCATTGCTGTCCTGAACCGGGCACAGGACCATATGAAAATGAACCAGTATGATGCCGCAACAGGCAATTTTATCAAGACGCTGTTTGAGGAGAAGAACGACCGCTATGTTGAACCCCTCACTCCCATGGTGTTTCTGAAGAAAAATCCCCGGCTTTTTTTGTGGGAAAGCCAGCGGGATGGCTATAATCACCTGTATCTGTATGATATCGACGGCAATTTGATCCGTCAGCTTACCAAAGGAGAATGGGTGGTTACTTCCACCCTGGGGTCCGATGAGGAGGAAAGAAGGGTGTATTTTATGGGTACCAGGGAATCTCCGCTGGAAAAACAGTTGTATGAAACAGACCTGAAAACCGGTAACATAACCCGGCTTACTTCCGTTCCGGGAAATCATTATACGTATGTAAATTCTACCGGCAATTATTTCATTGATCAATATAGCAGTGTTACGCAACCAACAGAATACCAGGTTTATAATAGCAAGGGCAAAACCCTTTTTACACTATTAAAGGGGGATAATCCGCTGAAAGACTATAAATTGGGTGAAACCACCCTGTTTACGCTTAAAGCAGACGACGGCACCCTGTTGTATGCAAGGATTATCAAGCCGGTGAATTTCGATTCTGCCAAAAAATATCCTGTTGTTGTTTATGTTTATGGAGGTCCTCATACAAAGTTGGTCACAAATTCCTGGCTGGGAGGCGCCGGTTTGTATCTGAATTATCTGGCTTCAACGGGTTATGTCGTTTTCACCCTGGATAACAGGGGTTCCTCCAACAGGGGCTTCGCTTTTGAAAGTATCATCCACAGGCACCTTGGAGATATAGAGATAAACGACCAGATGACAGGAGTAAAATACCTGAAAAGCCTGCCATATATTGATTCTACCAGAATGGCAGTTGAAGGCTGGAGTTACGGAGGGTTCATGACCGTGTCGCTGATGCTTAAAAAACCGGGCGTTTTTAAGGTGGGTATATGCGGAGGACCCGTCATCGACTGGAAATATTATGAGGTGATGTATGGTGAGAGATATATGGATACGCCAAAGGAAAACCCGGAAGGATACTCGAATGCCAGCCTGTTGAATATTGCAAACCAATTGAAAGGCAGATTGTTAATCATGCACGGCACCATGGATGAAACAGTAGTATGGCAGAACAGCCTTGCCTTTATAAAAAAATGTGTCGAGGCAGGAGTCAATATCGATTATTTCCCTTATCCGGGCCATGGGCACGGAGTGGGAGGGAAGGACCGGCTTCATCTCTACCGTAAACAAATTCAGTATTATAAGGACTTTTTATAACCCTTTAACCCATGAACAATACAAAGAAGTTCGCTTTTTTATGCCTTTTATCAGGACTTTTCATTTTTTCAGCTGTTTTTGGAAAAAATGTACCCATCGGACAGGCTCGTTTGGTAGCGAAGAATTTTTTTACTTCCCAAAAGATGGACGCATGGAAAGGCAATGCATTCATTATCAGCAAAGAAGCAGAAATACAGGAAGCCGGGCTTACGGTATTCTATGTTTTCAACCTTGAGAATGATAAGGGTTTCATTCTGGTATCAGCGGATGACAGGATAACACCGGTTCTGGGTTATTCAGGTAAAGGAAACTTTGGAAAAAAGTCTTTCCCTCCACAGTTTGAAGACCTGATGGCCACATATCGCCGACAGATCCTGGCCGCAATGAAATCAGCCGCACCTGTCCCTGCTGAGATGGTTGATCAATGGAAACGATATCTTAATGAAAATCAGCCGGTTGCGAAAAGCACTCTAAATGTGGGTCCGTTGGTAACCACTACCTGGGACCAGGGACAATACTACAACGACAGTTGCCCGGCCGATCCCAATGCCTGGTTAAACGGTCATGTTCCTACCGGTTGTGTGGCTACCTGTATTGCACAGATCATGAGATATCATTCCTATCCTGCCACAGGTTCCGGATCGCATACATACACTCATCCGGATTACGGACCCTTATCCGCCAATTTCGGGGCCACCACTTACAACTGGAGCGCAATGCCTGACATGCTCTGGGATCCCAATCCGGCCATTGCCCAGTTAATGTATCATTGCGGCGTGGGCCTTGAAATGAATTACGGGCCTTACGCATCAGGGGCACCTTCCAGTAATGCAGCCCTGGCGCTGATCCATTATTTTAATTATTCCAATACGGCTCAACTGGTTCAGAGAGAGAATTATACCGACCCGGATTGGATCAGCTTACTGAAAAACGAACTGGATAACAGCAGGGTGTGCTATTATGCCGGTTATGGCAGTGAAGGACATGCTTTTGTGCTTGATGGCTATGATGAAAATGATTTTTTCCATTTTAACTGGGGATGGAGTGGGTATTATGACGGATTTTTCGATGTGAACAACCTTAACCCGGGCGGAGGTGAATTCAATAATTATCAGGAAGCCATCATCGGCATTCAGCCCGGTGTGCAGGCTGCCTGTTCAGGTTTGACAACCCTGACCGCCCCGGATGGGAGTTTTTCCGATGGAAGCTATGGCGGTAGTTACACCAACAACTCAAGCTGCCAGTGGCTGATACAGCCTGCAAACAGCCCGGCCTTCCTTGAACTCTCCTTCATGACCTTTAATACAGAGGACGGAAACGATGTAGTAAACATTTATGACGTTTCTGCAGGAGCTCCTTTACTGGGTTCCTTTTCCGGCAGTTCGTTGCCCCCTGTGATCACCTCAACCGGCCCCAGCCTGTTTGTCGAATTTCTGACCAATGGAAGTATCACTCAGTCAGGCTGGTCGGCGGTATACGAAACAAAATACTGTTTCCCGACACAGACACTGACGGCTTCTTTCGGGACTTTCGGCGATGGAAGCGGTTTTTACACATACCGTAACAACACTAACTGTCAATGGCTTATTTCACAGCCGGCCCAGACAACCATAATCCTGGTCGTTAATTCGTTTGATACGGAATACAGTTTTGATTACCTGGATGTTTTTGACGGGGCTGGCCTGAGCGACCCGCAGATAGGTCATTTTTCCGGCGACACCCTTCCCCCGGTACTGTTTTCCACAGGGAATAACATGCTCGTCGATAGCCGGGGATTTCTCCATTCCTTCCGTACTTGTTTACCCGAATCCGGCCGGTAGTGAACTATTCTTCTGTATTAACGGAAATCTCGATGAGAAAGGATCTGTGAAAACAGAAATTCTGGACATTACCGGCAAATTGGTGCTTTCAGGGGTTGTTCTGTCAATAAAGGGCAGTCATCGTCTCAAACTGCAGGGCTTAACCCCTGGTTATTACCTCTTTAGGGTTACATCAGGGAATATGGTAAAAACAGTTTCTTTCGTCAAATATTAGAAGAACTCGGAATGCAGTGATGCCTACTGCGTACCAAATCCTGTTTTCCCTCTATGAAGACAGCGAAATAATCCGTCAACGGGTTTAAACCAAGGGTTAACCCTATGGTAGACAAGGCTTATCAGCCGGTCGATTACATTTTTTTTCGGGGGTATCCTCACTTTATCTTTGGCTTGTAAACGAAAACGAGTGTTGAACTTCAAATTTTTAAGCCATGAAAAAGATTCTTTTTGCCCCCATAGCAGTTGTATTATTCCTTGCCTTTACAACTCCTTTCCATGCTTCCGCCCAGTTACCCAATCCCGGTTTTAAAAAGGACCTCCGTTCGAATAACTCCGTCAACAATATGGTTTGTTCTCCGAATCCCGGGATTTTCCCAAATGGAAAGATCATCTCAAACACTATCAATGCAGACACCTTGTTGTTTAAACCTTACCCAAACGGATATAACACCAATAAACCAAGGATAAAGTATGGCCCTTTGACAAAGCCGGTCAGAAGAGAACAATAAGCTCCAGTCCATATAAATGTCGGGGGTGTTTCGAGAGAGACACCCTTTTTTTTGTAAATGGATTCAGGTATTTGTATATTTATCAATGATTTCGGCCGGGAAACGAATACATGGGAAGACTGCCATAAGTAAATACCAGGATAATGATTCCATAAAACAAGAAAATAAATTTGAACTAATAACCAATTAATCAGATCATTAATGAAAAGAAAACTACTCTTTTTCGGGTTGATTGCCACTTTTCCTTTCCTCTTTGCCGGTGTTCTCGACCAGCAATATGTCATTCTTGGCTGGAATGACCTGGGGATGCATTGTGCCAATAAGAATTTCAGTAAAATGGCCATTTTACCACCATACAATAATCTGAAAGTCCAGATTATTCAAAAAGGGGATGCCAGCACCATGCCAATGGTGTTAACTACCGGGTATTCAGTTACCTACGAAGTGCCGGGAAATACTTACTCGGATGGGAAGACCAACTTCTGGACCTATGTAAACCAGCTTTTCGGGGTTTCGCCTGCACCCAACATCGGGTTAACTGGGGTAGGGCTGACTGGGAATATGGATATGCTCAACAATCATTTTCATGTTGAAGGGATTCCTCTTACTCCCTATCCCGACAGCGACCTGGTTAATGAACACCCTTACCAGCTGGCGCTGATGAAGGCGTTCGACGCTGCCAATAACCTCATTGGTCAGACCCGTAATGTGATCCCGGTCTCTGCTGAGATCAGTTGTGTCAGTTCTGGCTGCCACGGGAGCGAACAGGGTATTTTAAATGCACATGAGTCAGTAACAGGTTTCAATGCGAACGGGCCCAACCTTTGCGCAAGCTGCCATGCCGATAATGCCCTGGGAACTACAGGAACACCAGGGACCCCAATCTTTTCAAAGGCTATCCATGGCAAACACGGAGGGTATACAAACAACTGCTATAAATGTCATCCGGGACCCAATACCCAGTGTTACAGGGATGCCATGAAGACAGCAGGTTTCACTTGCCAGGATTGTCATGGCAGCGTGGCCCAGGTGGCTTCAAGCATCACTGCCGGCCGTCAGCCCTGGTTACAGGAACCTTCCTGCTCAAGTGCCACCTGCCACGGATCGGCATATGCTCCTGAACCAAACCTTCTTTTCAGGCAATCCAAGGGACACGGAGGGCTATTCTGCAGTGCCTGTCACGGTTCTCCACATGCCATCGTTCCAACCACCCAACCCAACGATAACCTCCAGAACATCACCTACCAGGGTTGGGCTGGCAAACTGGCCTTGTGCTCTGTTTGTCATGGAGTTACACCCAATATGCCGGGACCTCACGGTGCCATGCCTACGGCTGTAAATGAAATAGAAGGAAGTATTGCCACCGATAATAGTTTCGTCAGCGTTTATCCGAACCCGGCTAACGATGGCCAGGTTAACCTTCAGTTTCAGCTGAAAGATCCCGGGAATTACAAGGTATTGGTGTTCGACATCAACGGCCGACAGAAAGCCATTCTTGCCCACCAGGATTTCAGTGCCGGACAATACAGCATGAAACTGAACACCCTGGCCTTCGCCAAAGGTACCTATATTGCCAGGCTCAGCGGCAAAGCCGGAACCTTTACTAGGAAATTTTTGATAGAATAAAAAGTCATGGTCACATGAGCAAATGGTCACATGATCTCATGGTTTTAATACATTGAGGTAACTGCTTTATCCTCAACAGAATATTCCTTGTATTTGTCTTCAATATCACCGAATTGCTCGCGGATGAGCCACTTGGATACGATTATTTTGTGTGCAAAATGATTTTGGGGGTTCAGATTGATGTCGTATTTCCTGAAACTGCTTCCCACCAGGAATTTGACGATCTGGAGCCTTTTCTTTTCAGCGGTCTGGCGGGTTGAATCGACCGAAGCAGCTATCTCCGAATAGAAGAAAAGGAAGTCGTTTTTGTACTTAAAAGCCTTACCGTCGAATATCTGAAGCCTGCCCTTTGTCCTGTCGGCACAGCATTCAACCGTGATCACATCCACCCATTCATTTTTCACCGGGTCAAAATAACGGACGGCACCTTTGCCTGTTCCGGTTACTTTATAGGACAATACCAGGTCTTTTTCTCCCAGTTTCAACTTGGTAAACTTTGGCAGGTCTTTGGTCAGGTCGATGTCGAAAACTTTTTGGGGCTTCAGCGAAACAAAGTCACCTACTTTGTTGAAATCCCCGATCAGCAGCCCTGTGTTGTTCTGCGCGAAAGCCCAAGCCGACAGGACCATTCCCATCAACACCATCATCATTTTTCTGTTCATGGTTGAAAGATTTTTGAAAAACCAAAATTATAAAAAAAGGCGCGAAAAACCCTGACAAGGATTAAAGAACATATTATTCAGGCAGATATGGAAAATTATTTGTTTTGCCCCTGTCAGCAGATATGAATATCTTCGTATAATCAGTGAAATTAATTTTTAACCTGAAAACCCGAACATCCGAACACCTTAATAACTGAATAAACCTGAAGCCATGCCCTCCCCCCAAAGCGTATTCGTTCCCCCCATCGTTGCCTGCATTTTTCTGTTATCCTCCTGCTCACGATACCGGCACAGAATATCCCGCTGTTGTCGGAGAAGCATGTGATTCAGCTGAATCCGGGACTGAGCACGGAAGGCCCTTATCTGAGCGGTGCAATTTCGCCTGTTTACCATTTGGGCATTATGGCTAATGCCTTTACCAATTGGGAATCATTGGAAAGGATGAATTACCGGGAGATCGCCTGCGGATATTACACCGGGTTTCAGCATCAGGTTAACCTTGAATTGTACGGAGGGTATGGCCATGGAAATTCCAGCATGAACGACACCATCAACCATTTCATCGGAAGAAAAACCTATTACCAGGGACGTGGCCATTATGACCTGTATTTTACTCAAGCCAACATAGGGATCAACCTGGACTCGATGCTCTATATTTCCGCAGGGTTCAGGTATATTTTTCTTTTCGATTACAAGTCGGCCTCGATGAGGAGGGATAATGAGTATTTCACCCGTCCCGAAATTTTCGGAAGGGGATTCGAGTTCACTTACCAGATGAAAGCCGGCTATAAATATGCCTACGCGGTTGCAGGGGGAACAGTCAGCCTGATGACAGTCAGCAAAAACAACTTTGATCATGATTTTTTTCCTATCACCCCTTTCCTTATTTATGGAGGTATCGTGCTGAGAATCAGGTATAAATAGCTTTTTTAAGTTATAATACTGCATCAAAGACAGAATACGTATCTTTGCACTGAAAATATGCGTCAACTGGCTTTCATACTGGGACTATACGTACTGGCTCTGACCATCCTTCCCTGCGTGGATGAAGGATATGGCAAAGAAAGCAGCCGGGCAGGCATGTGCAGGGACAATAGCAGGCAACAGCAGGAGGATTCAGACTACTGCTCGCCATTTTGTAATTGCAACTGTTGTGGTTTGCCCATGATCACCCATTCGGCGGATATCACCTTCTCTGTTTTTATGGTCCCGTCTGACCTGATCGTCTATTATCTGTCAGGGAAGCCCTCCAGTTACAGCCCACCAAGCTGGCATCCTCCAAAAACCGCCTAATCCCGTCCGGTTTCCAGCTTTCAGATCACCTCACAGCTTCCTGCTGTTAGGAGGAATTCATTATTTACTAATTCATTGTACTTGTTATGATTGACAGGATCATTCAATTCTCGGTTAAAAACAAAATAATCGTTGCCCTTTTCGTGGCCGGTCTGATCGGTTGGGGCACTTATTCGCTGGTACACCTGCCGGTAGATGCCATCCCCGACATCACCAACAATCAGGTGCAGATAATCTCACTTGCCCCTTCGCTGGCGGTTCAGGAAGTCGAAAGCTTTATTACTGCGCCTATTGAAGTAGCTGTAGCCAATATCCCTGATATCATTGAACTTCGTTCAATTTCCAGGTTAGGCTTGTCAGTTATTACAGTAGTTTTTAAAGACGGGGTAGATGTTTACTGGGCAAGGCAACAATTGAGCGAACGGCTTAAAGAAGCCGAAAACGCTATCCCTGCCGGGGTTGCCAGCATTGAACTCGCTCCCATTTCTTCCGGACTGGGGGAAATCTACCAGTATCGGCTTGCCATTGATAAAGGACTGGAGAAGAAATATACACCCATGGAACTGCGTACTTTTCAGGACTGGATAGTTCGCCGTGAGATGCTTGGCACACCGGGTGTTGCAGACATTAATAGTTACGGAGGGTTTGTTAAGCAATACGAAATTGCCGTGGATCCTGAAAGGTTGAGGGGGATGAACCTTACGCTTACCGATATTTTTGAGGCGCTGGAACGCAACAACGAAAATACGGGAAGTGCTTACATCGACAAAAAACCAACGGCTTATTTTATCCGGGGAATTGGCCTGGTTAAAACGATTGAAGATATTGAAAAGATAGTGGTTAAAGTCAATGCTTCAGGTATCCCTATATTGATCAGGGACGTTGCAAATGTTCAATTTGGCAGTGCGACACGATATGGAGCATTTGTGGTTGACACTTCCGAAGCAGTGGGCGGTGTGGTAATGATGCTGAAAGGAGCCAATGCACACGAGGTTATTGATAATGTTGAAACGAGGATACAATCCATTCAGAAGTCATTGCCCGAAGGGGTCCATATTGAACCATTCCTGAAGCGGTCTGACCTGGTGGGACGAGCCATTGGCACAGTATCTGAAAACCTCCTGGAAGGAGCATTGATCGTGATCTTCATACTCGTATTATTATTGGGAAACCTTCGTGCAGGACTTATAGTGGCATCGGTTATCCCATTGTCCATGCTTTTTGCCATTTCGCTGATGAACATCTTTGGTGTATCCGGCAACCTGATGAGCCTCGGGGCCATTGATTTCGGCCTTATTGTAGACGGAGCCATTATTATTGTCGAAAGTGTTGTACACAGGATATTCATGAGCAAGCATCATCATCAGGGAGTTTTTAAGCTTTCGCAGCAGCAGATGGACGAAAATGTAATTGAATCTTCCAAACGGATGATGAGCTCTGCCACCTTCGGACAAATCATTATCCTGATCGTTTATTTTCCAATCATGGCGTTGGTAGGGATTGAAGGTAAAATGTTCCGGCCAATGGCACAGGTTGTCGCTTTTGCCTTACTGGGCGCTGCTATTCTTTCACTTACATACGTACCCGTGGCTTCGGCCGTTTTTCTCAGTAAGAGGACTGCTCACAAACGCAACTTTTCTGATAGTCTTATGGAAAGGATTCATAAGGTCTTTGATCCTACCATTGCCTTTGCGCTGAAACATAAAGCATTAGTAACCTTAACTGCCATTTTGTTATTTCTGTTTAGTTTATTCCTGTTTAGCAATTTGGGTGGTGAATTTATCCCGCAACTGGAAGAAGGGGATCTGGCAGCAGGTGTGATTACCCTGCAGGGTGGTTCGTTAACAAATACCATCGAAATGGTTGAAAAGGCAAACAAAATCCTGCTCGACAATTTTCCGGAAATTAAGCATACTGTCTGCAAAATAGGTGCGGGTGAAATACCAACCGATCCTACACCTATGGAAACGGGCGATTATATTATTATTCTAAAGGATAAAAAGGACTGGACCAGTGCGAAAACCAGGGAAGAACTTGTTGCGAAAATGGAAGAAAAACTGGTTGTATTGGCTGGGGTAAAATTTGAGTTTCAGCAACCCATTCAAATGCGTTTTAACGAATTGCTTTCGGGTTCAAGGCAGGATATTGCGGTAAAGATCTTTGGTGATGACCTTGGCACTCTTTCCGACAAAGCCACCGAAGTTGACAGGATCATTCAGCAAATTAACGGGGTTGTGGATATAAATGTGGAAAAGGTAACGGGATTGGCACAGGTACAGGTTGAATATAACCGTGACCGGTTGGCTCAGTATGGTCTTTCGGTGGAAGAAATGAACCGTACGCTGCGTACAGCCTTTGCCGGAAGCCAGGCAGGTGTGGTGTTTGATGAAGAAAAACGTTTCGGATTGGTGGTACGGTTAGACAAAGATTACCGTCAAAGTCTGGAAAGCGTAAAAAATCTTTTTGTTGCCCTTCCGACCGGCGGACAAATCCCATTTGACCAGCTGGCAAATATAGAAATCAAATCAGGACCCGCACAGGTATCACGGGAAAACACCAAACGAAGGATCACAGTTGGCTTTAACGTCCGTAACCGTGATATTCAGAGCACGATTAAAGAAGTTACCCAAAAAATTGACAAACAGGTGAAACTACCCACTGGTTATTATATATCATACGGAGGGCAGTTTAAGAACCTGGAAGCAGCTAAAACAAGGCTTTCTATTGCCGTACCGGTGGCACTACTGTTAATATTTGTTCTTCTCTATTTCACCTTTTACTCGGTAAAACAATCCCTATTGATCTTTACAGCCGTACCGATGTCTGCCATTGGCGGAGTATTTGCACTCTGGCTAAGAGGCATGAACTTTTCGATTTCGGCCGGTGTTGGCTTTATTGCTTTATTCGGTGTTGCAGTGCTTAATGGAATTGTATTGATCGCTGAGTTTAACCGTTTGGAAAAAGCGGGAGTGACTGATATAACTGAAAGGGTATTAACAGGCTTACGGACACGATTACGCTCAATAATTGTTACAGGCGCTGCTCCGGCTTTGGGATTTTTACCCATGGTCATTTCCACTTCTGCAGGGGCAGAGGTTCAGAAACCATTGGCAACAGTAGTTATTGGAGGTCTTATTACGGCTACATTACTTACCCTGGTCATTTTACCTGTCCTATACATAATTTTCTCTTCACGCAAATTGGGCTTTTCAATGAAAAAGAAATCGCTTCCGATAGTTTCAATGGTATTGTTTCTTCTGGCCTTTTCACCTTTTTTTAATAGTGCCCAGGCGCAACAAGCCAGGTTTGTCGATTTGAAACAAGCGGTTCAGATAGCCCTCGACAGCAACTTATCTGTTCGTTCATCTGCTTATGGGGTTGATATGCAAAGAGCATTAAAGGGCGCCTCACTGGACATACCCAAAACTGCCATTGATGGTCAGTACGGTCAGTTTAACTCATTTACCAGCGATAACAGTTACAGTGTCTCACAAACCTTTGCATTTCCTTCAGTTTACATAAACCAGAACAAGCTTGCCAATGCCAATGTGAAAAGCAGTGAATGGCAATTCAGGGTTTCGCAACTTGAAATTGCCACCCAGGTTAAGCAGGTTTATTGGCAACTGTCATACCTTTATTCAAAACAGCGGCAGCTGATCTATCAGGATAGCTTGTTTACCGGATTCCATAAAGCTGCAGAACTGCGGGCTAAAACAGGAGAAACAAACCGTCTGGAGATGATTACTGCTCTTTCCCAAAGCCTTGAAGTGAAAGACAGGTTGCGGCAGGTTACTGCCGATATTGTGATATATATTCGCAAACTTCAGACACTGTTAAATACCGGAAATGATTTATATCCTTCTGATACTGTGTTACATCGGGCCACTTTTGCTCCAAATAGGGATGTTTCTGCAGTTAATGGAAACCCTTCCCTGGGGTATGCTCAACAACAGCTTGATATTTCACGGATTGAAAAACAACTGGAACGAAGCCGGTTAATGCCTGATTTCAACATTGGCTTTTTCAGCCAAACCATATTGGGAACTCAGGAGATTAACGGATATCCCCGTACTTTTGGATCCGGCGATCGTTTTACCGGGCTACAGGCCGGGATTACCCTGCCACTGTGGTTCAAACCGTATATATCCAGGATCAGAGCTGCAAAAATCAGTGAGCAGGTTACACAGATCAATACAGCATTTTATATTAAAACACTGACTGGAGATTATCAATCCCTGCTTGACGAAAATAAGAAATTTGCCTCAAGCGTCGATTATTACGAACAACAAGCTATTCCTGAGGCAGATATGATTATCGACCAGGCTTCAAGGAGTTTCAAAGCCGGGGCGCTGGATTATCTTGAGTATATTCTCAGCCTGAACAGGGCTCTGGATATTAAGCTTAATTACCTCGAAGCTTTGAACAACTATAATCAAACGGTCATTAACATTGAATTTATTACGGGAAAAATCTTTTAAAACAGGCTAACTATGAAAAAATATAATTTCATCTCATCAACAATCATTATCTCTGGTTTTTTGGCATTGGTTTCATGCAATGGAGTACAAAAATCAGATGCCGAAACAAAAGGAGGAGAGGTGTTACCTGATAATATTGTTGAATTGCGTGCCGACCAGATAAAACTCGCCAATATTGAAACGGGTCAGATTGAGATGCGTTCGCTCAGCGGTACATTAAAAGTGAGCGGACTGGTTGCCGCTGCACCCCAGAACTTTGCAACCATTTGTATGCCTATGGGCGGATTTATCAAAAGCACCTCCCTGATGCCCGGAAATCCGGTAATAAAAGGTCAAACCCTGGCAATCATTGAAAATCAGGAGTTTGTTGATATTCAGGAAAATTACCTGGAAGTAAAAAGCAAATTCGAATATGCTGAAGCCGAATATAAAAGGCACATTGAATTATACAAGGACGATGTGTATTCGCAAATGAATGTTCAACAGGTTACGGCTGAATATAAAAGCCTCAGTACACAGTTAAAAGCGCTGGAACAAAAGCTGAAACTTATCGGGATCATTCCGGCCAACCTGCACGATGAAAATATTAACAGTTCTGTTGCCATTGTTTCACCCATTTCCGGATACATTAAAACGGTGAATGTAAACATTGGGAAATCTGTGAGTCCTTCAGATATCCTGTTTGAGATCATTAACAGCGATAAACTTTTTCTTGAACTCACTCTTTTTGAGAAAGATGCCGATAAAGTATCCCCTGGTCAGAAGATACGTTTCTTTATTAACAACGAAACCGAACAACATGAGGCAGTTATATATCAGACGGGCAAGTCGATCAGCACTGACAAATCCTTTAAAGTGTATGCAAGTGTTACCAGCGTTTGTCGTAATGTTATCCCCGGTATGTATGTAAATGCTGTTATTGAAGCATCCAGCAACCAGGTAACCTCGTTACCTTCGAATGCCGTGGTTACTTTTGACGATAAGGATTATATTTTTGTTTTCGAGAAAAATAAAGAAGAAGGTGGAAAGCCATTTACCGAATACCGTATGATTGAGGTACACAAAGGTGTAGCCGATGGCGGATTTATTGAAGTAGTTTTACCGGAAGGGCTCAATTATAAAACGGTGAAAGTTGTTGTTAAAGGCGCATACAACTTGCTTTCCGCAAAAAAGAATGCCGGGGAAATGTCGTGCTGATGGTGCAGTCGGCAATCAATTTTGTAGAGACATGCTACAGCATGTCCCTGGTAAACAGTTGAAAATCAATTTTATATGGACATACAACAGCATGTCCTGCAACCTCCGTTCGGTTTAATTTACCGGTCCGGTATCGACAACAGATTCGATTGAACTTTGGACAGTTGCCGGGACATTTGCCCAGAGGTCATAGCCGGTGAGGGTTTCCAGGTAGTCGACGGTAACACGGTAGTAGCCCCATGTCTGTGAACCGGAGGTTTGGGTGTTGGGCATTACCACAGTAATGACACGGGTGGCAGAGCTAACGCGGCTGACATCATTCTGTCCATTGGGCAGGATAAGGATGGATTTCCACCACCAGGCCGGAACAGTTATATTTCCACCGGCAATGGTGTTTGTTACGCCTCCGTTACTTCCTGTACCACCCATACCGGTAACACCGTCAACAATATACATCTCATATCCCTGGCCGGCCAGTGTTCTGCAGTACTGTTCCAGATTGTTCCATGGGATCTGATTCAGGTTGGGAGCCTGGGGACTGACGTTTGTCAACACATACGTGGCCGTATTGTCGGTTGTATTCAGTGAACGGTCGGCAGCCGGGCACATGTGGCCCCGGTCGAAACCGGTATTGGTATAATTGCTGCTTGTGGCCTTATACCAGCCGGTTGGCAGTGTATTATCACTCGTAAACGAATGATCTGCGTTGGAACTTCCCAGCCAGGCTGAACTCAGGTGCCAGCTGACCCAGTTGGCCGTACCCCTGGACTTGTTGTACGATAAGGAATACTGGGGTTTCACCATCAGGTAGTTGGTCGTAAAGGTAATATTGGCCTGTGCTCCGCTGGGGTTGCCCATTCCCATATTGTTATCCTGTGTGGGAGTTGTTGTGCTGTAATCGGTAATGCTAAAGTTGTCGAAATTCAACCGGCCGCTGTTGCTGGTCTTACGTACCTCAAACCTGACGTTACCGGTCAGATTGACCGTGAATGAGGTTTGTACCAGGGATATGCTGCTGGTAGTAATGGTGGCGCCCGTCTTGGTCCAGGTAGTCCCGTTATCGACAGAATACCACATTTCCCAGGTACCGTTGGCGTCTGTTCCGTATCTGGCATGGTAAACAGATACAACCCCGGCACCGCTGGTCACGTTAAAGTTCATCCTTACAGACCCAATGTTCTGGACCCGGATGGATTTTGTGTTGAACTTTCTGTCACTGGCGGAATTTCCAACCAGGGCATTATTCAGGTACCACGAACCTGAAGAAAAGGTCACATTGGCAGCTGCATAAGCTGTTTTTGTACCAGCTTCGAAAGTTTCACTCAATACAGTGGTTGACTTTATCCGGGCCGAAATGATCGTACTGTTTTGATCATCAATATAATGGCTGTCCTTTTTACATGTATTGAATGTAAAAATAACTCCTGTAAGGAGCAAGGCGAGGAATGTCCGGTTCATGGAGAAGAAATATTGTGCTAATATACTGCAATGCAAAGTAATAAACAAATTTCCGGATTTGAAAATCATAGTCAACAATCTGAATTTGATCACGATATTTATTATTTATGAATTTATCAGGAATTGTTGGTTCACATTAAAGAATGATAGTTTAGCTTTGTTCAATGGTAATTCTCTTCTCCTAACTTTTACCCAACCCTATGAGTGATTCTTTTCTATACAAGACCCTTACTGCCTGTTTCCTTTTTTTCTTCATTTTATCAAACCAGGCAATAACGGCCGTGGTGAGCGGAAAAGTCACCGATGAAAAAGGCCAGCCGCTCCCCTATGCCAATGTTTATATTAAAGGGACCAGCATAGGCACTGCAACCAATATGCAGGGTGAATACCAACTGAAACTGGAAGACGGGGAGTTTGAAATGCTGTTTCAATACATCGGGTTTAAAAAGCATTCGGAAATGATAACCATAAAGGGGAAGGCTGTTCATCTCAATGTCAGGCTGATCCCTGAAGAGATTACCCTGGCTGAAGTGACCATCAGCGCGGAAGATCCTTCTTATCCCATCATCCGTAAGGCCATTGCCCGGAAAGACCACTACAGGACCCAGGTTGAAAGCTATTCATGCAGGGTTTTTACCAAGAGCATCTTCCGGATGACCGATGCTCCTGATAAAATGTTCGGACAAAAGGTGTTTGATAAAGAAGACAGCCTGAAAGGGATCTTCTATCTATCGGAATCAGAGTCAAAGATCAGTTTCCGGCAGCCTTCCTCGGTAAAAGAGGTCATGATTTCCAGCAAGATCAGCGGAGAAAACAAGGGATACAGTATCAACTATTATTCTGTGTTCATGCTGAGTTTCTACAACAACCTTGTATCTCCCCCTCTCAATAACGGCAGAGGGTTTGTCGGCCCGTTATCCGATAATGCCTTCTTCTACTACAGGTATAAGCTTGAGGGATCTTTTAACGACGGTAAAAGCAAGGTCTATAAGATCAGGGTCATCCCTAAACGAAGCAATGACCCGGTTTATAGCGGGTATATCTATATTGTTGATAACGATTACCGCATTCACAGCCTCGACCTTAACCTACCCAGGGAAGCAAAAATCAATTTCATCGATTCAATGAAGATCAGCCAGCAATACATTCCCATCAACGACACCTGCTGGATGATTCTTTCCCAAAAGATTCATTTTTTCTTTTCAATTGATTTCCTTGGGAAAAAATTTGCAGGGAATGGGATCTTTCATTCCCATAATGCTGATTATCAGCTTCTTCCTGGATTTTCGAAAGATTATTTCACCAATGAATATATTCGTATCGAGCCTACCGCCAACACCCGTGATTCGGCTTACTGGGCTGCCCACCGGTCGATCCCGCTGACGAAAGAGGAGGAAAAAACCTACCGGTCAAAAGACAGTCTGCTGATAATACATAATTCCAGGCCCTACCTCGACTCGGTTCAGCGTCACCAAAACAGGTTGCAATGGAACATTATCTGGAGCGGATATACTCGTCACCTGAATTCCGACAGTCTTTCCCATTCCTATAGCTCACCGATTTCTTCCTTTCAATTCAATACCGTAACAGGCTGGAACGTCAGAACCCGGTACACCCTGAATAAAACGTCTGCACGAAGACGCGATTTCATGTTTACTTCAACCATTGAATACGGGTTTTCGGATCTTCATCCCAGGGGAGAAGCGGGTGCCACTTTCCTTTATGACCCTGATAATTTTGCCAGTATTCATCTGAAGGCTGGGTTTCATACCCTGCGGCAGTTTGACCCTGCTTCGCCCATTAATAATTACATTAACAGTCTTTACAGCATACTTGCCGAGGAAAATTTCATGAAGGTCTATGAGAAAAGTTTTCTTCAGCTGATTCATATTTCAGATATCTGCAATGGTTTAACGCTGTCTGAAGACGTTGATTTTTCGTACTCTTCCCCCCTGATCAACCATGTTTCTTCACCAGTGACTGATATTAAGGGAAGAAACTTCAGCTCGAATCATCCACTGGACCCTGAGAACCAGGGATTTTCATTTGATTCGCATAAAACACTGGAAGTCAGCATTATGGCTGATTATGTGATCGCCCAGCGTTACGGCTTTCTGCCTTATAAGACTAAATTCGGGTCAAAATACCCGACAATAGGGTTGCAATTTACCAGTGGCTACTACCTAGAGAATAAAAAAACCGGGTACAACTATTTGGAGATCAGTCTTTCACATTCAAAAAGGTTGGGATTGCTGGGACAAATATATTATCAGCTGAAAGGTGGAGTATTCCTGGACAGATCTCCGGAGTATTTTATTGATTACAGGCATTTTTCCGGGAACAGGACGCTGATCACCGACAGGTATATGGGCTCTTTCCGTTTACTTGATTATTATAAATACAGCACAGGCAAATCATTTGGTGATTTTCAGGCCGAACAGCACTTTAACGGCTGGATATTCAACAAGCTGCCCCTGCTTAAAAAGACCAAACTTCATGAGGTGGCCGGTGTGCATTACCTTACCAACGACAGGATAAACAATTATTGGGAGATAAATTTCGGTATTGAGAATATCTTCAGCATTTTCCGGGTGGATTATGTGAAGTCATTCGACGGGAGCAAAGCCATCAGGGATGGAATTGTGATAACGATACCCTTTTCACAACAGTAAGCTGTTAATTTTCAGGCAGTTTTTCCTTCCACCACGATCACGATCTCTCCTTTGACGGGCTTGGCGGAAAAATGGGAATGCAGTGCTGCAAGGCTCCCCCTGGCATTTTCTTCAAACATCTTGGTGAGTTCCCTGCTGACACAGGCGTTGCGTTCGGGTCCCAGGCAGGCTGAGAGCTCGTTCAGCGTCTTCAGCAGGCGGTGAGGTGATTCATACAGCACAATCGTAAAGGGTTGTAACGCTATTTGTTCCAGCCTGGTTTTCCTTCCTTTTTTCACAGGGAGAAAACCCTCGAACACGAATCGATCGGTCGGAAATCCGCTGTTCACAAGGGCAGGGACAAAAGCAGTAGGCCCGGGCAGGCATTCCACTTCAATCTCATGCTGAAGACATCCCCTGACAAGGAGGAAACCCGGATCAGAAATCCCGGGAGTTCCGGCATCGGTTACCAGGGCAACCATGTCTTCCTGTCCGATCCGTTCAATTATTCGCTGCAAGTCCCTGTGTTCATTGAATTTATGATAAGGCACCATACGGTTTTCAATACCAAGATGTTTTAACAGCAAACCGGTCTTGCGGGTATCTTCTGCCAGGATAAAACCAGCCTCTTTCAATATACGGATCGTCTGCCAGGATAAAACCAGCCTCTTTCAATATACGGATCGCCCTGAGGGTTATATCTTCCAGGTTGCCAATGGGGGTAGGAACAAGAATCAGTCGTGACATAGAGTATTAAACGAAGGTGGATTTCTGCAGGAATTATGTTTCGGGGGTTAAATAACAGTCTTATAAATACCTTCTCCGGATGAAGTCCATGATCTTGTGATAGGCGTCGGAGTTGGTATCCCAGTTATATTTAAACTTCAGAATATCAACAAATTCAGTAGCCTCCTCCAGTCTGCCGAATACATTGAGTTCAGCGATGGCCTGGGTATAATCCTGCATGCTGCCGTTAAAAAGTTCATTGATGAACTGGAACTTTTCATTGATGCCAATGGATGATTTCAGGTCTTTGATCGGATTCTGGTTCAGCTTATTTCCAAGGGTGTCGCTATGCTTTTCCTGCTGAAGCCTGTCGTTGAGGGTCGTCTTATCTTCCCTGAGCTTGTCGGATATGGTCGGGCTGCCGGTATTTATTGAGAAGAGATCAGGGCTTGGTTTTGGTGGTCGGAAAGGATGTTCTTCCGGTGGTCTTTGAACAGGAGTGAATGGTTTTTCAGGGATTTCAGGTGGAAGGACCGTAAACGGAGGTTCAGTTATGATCACCTCAGGTACCGGGGGCTCAGTGTGAACAGGAGCCGGGACCGGTATCTCCACTGGGGCTGAAATGGGAGTAATTATTGGTGGAGGAATGGGCTTTCGGATATGTTCGGAAGGAGGGACCATCAACTGGTCGTTTTTTCTGCGAAGGTCATTAACGGCTTCATACAGATCCCTGATATTGGCCAGTATCAGATCAACTTCAATCTGGGGGATCTTACCTTCATACTGACTAACAATCTCCCATTGTTCGCTAAGTGCCTCAAGAACCTGTTGAATTTCAGATTTAATCATGTGAGTATCCATATTCCAAGAACCGGATTAAGGGCAGCGTTCCCTGTTTTTTATTATTTTTGACTGGTGAATCGTTATAACGGATAAAAATAAGAATAATTAAGACCCTCAACAGTAAATGTTCCTGGAAAATAAACCACATGCCGTCCGAAGCAGGGGCTGGATTGAAGTAATCTGCGGTTCAATGTTTTACGGCAAAACGGAAGAGATGCTCCGCCGGTTGAAAAGAGCAATGATAGCACGTCAGAAGGTGGAGGTCTTCAAACCGTCCGTCGATACCCGCTATGATGAAACAGCCGTTGTGTCTCACGATGAGAACATCTTCCAGTCAACACCGGTTGAAACGGCTTCCCAAATCTTGCTCATGGTGGGGGATGATGTTGAAGTAGTGGGAATTGATGAGGCTCAATTCTTTGATAATCAGCTGATTAATGTTTGTAATCAACTGGCTGATACGGGGATCAGGGTTATTGTTGCTGGGCTTGACATGGATTTTCAGGGAAAACCGTTCGGACCTATTCCCGGGCTTTTATCAGCCGCAGAGTATGTTGATAAGGTTCACGCGATCTGTGTGAAATGCGGAAACTTGGCACAATACTCACACAGGACCATCAAAAACGACAAACTGGTTATGCTTGGAGAAAAAGATAACTACGAACCCCTGTGCAGAAGCTGTTTCCTGGATGAAATGAAATAAAAATTTGTATATCAGGGACTTACAAATACCGTGCGGTGAACCGTTTTGTTTTCCTGCAGCCTGATGGTAGAAGATCCGTACAGGGTCTGAGTTTGGAGAATAGTGGTATCGATGCTGGCATGTACGTTAAAGATGGCTTCCAGCTGGAAAGTGGCAGAAAACATGCCCCCGTTATCGGTAACCCCTTCTACCCTTTTATCATTTTTTTCAATGGTAACGGCAGCTCCGGGGACAACGACGGTAGTATCACTCAGGTATTTTACTGTGATAACTACATCGTATGTAGGATCCTTTTTTGTACATGAAAACAGGATCAAAGAGAATCCCACTGCAAGGGCAGGTATTATTTTAAACAGGACTTTCTTCATGTCCGGGTATTTTACTAATTTTGTAATGGCATAGTATTATCAACACAAAGATAAAAAAATCAACCGTATGAAAAAAACTATTCTTCTTTTCCTCGTAATTTTTACCGGGATTTGTTATTTTGGTTACACCCAGAATAAAAAAGCAGCCGCTGACAAAAGACATGTAGTCCTGATTACCACAGACTATGGGAACATCAAGATCGTACTTTTTGATGAAACGCCCAAACATCGTGATAATTTCCTCAAACTGGTCAAAGAAGGCTGGTATAACGGGTCGCCATGGCACCGGGTTATTAAAGATTTCATGATCCAGGGTGGTCGCGGCAAAGATGGTAAAGAGGATCCCGGGTATACCATTCCGGCAGAGATCAACGCTAAGTTTTTTCACAAACGCGGTATGCTGGCTGCTGCCCGCACCGGCGATGATGTAAACCCTTCCCGTGCCTCCTCAGGATCCCAGTTCTATATTGTCCAGGGTAAGAAATTTGATGATCTCACCCTTCAGCAGATCGAAAAAAGAATGAACCGAAAATTTACCCCTGAAATGATGAAGGCCTATACTACCGTTGGCGGCGCTCCCCACCTGGATGGGACTTACACCATCTTTGGTGAAGTCATAGAAGGACTGGATGTGATGGATAAAATTGCAGCCGTTCAGTGCGATCAGGCCAACAAACCGGTAAAAGAAATTAAAATGAGCATGAAGATCATCAAATAGATCGCTTTACTCATCCAAATGCCGGAAGAGACTGTCTCAAATGCAACCATAACCCCATCTTAACAATGCATTTGATATGGTCTCTTTCATTTTATTAAAAAGAAAGAATGAAGACCAAAATTGAAGATTATCTCAGGGAAATAGAAAGCTATTCGGCAAACGGGGCGGATTCGCTGGAACAGTTCCGTATCCGTTTCCTTTCGAAAAAGGGGATCATTGCCGATCTCTTTGACCAGTTCAGGGAAGTACCCGGACCCCAAAAAAAAGAAACGGGACAATTACTCAACACCTTGAAAAACGCGGTTCAGACAAAAATCGAACAATACAGGGAAGCCTTTGAACAACAGGTAGTTACCGGCGACAGCAACCTCGATTTAAGCCTTCCTGCCGATTTTCTTGAACCAGGTACCCGTCATCCGCTATCTCTTATCCGGAGCGAGATCGTTAAAATCTTTGCCAATATTGGATTTACTGTGACAGAAGGGCCGGAGATCGAAGACGACTGGCACAATTTCTCAGCCCTGAACTTTCCTCCTGAACATCCGGCCAGGGATATGCAGGACACCTTCTTCATTGAAAGTGACCCCGATATCGTTTTAAGGACCCATACTTCTTCGGTCCAGATCCGTACGATGGAAAAGGAAAAACCACCCATCCGCAGCATTTTTCCCGGAAGAGTTTTCAGGAACGAAGCCATTTCGGCCCGTGCCCATTGTATCTTTCACCAGGTAGAAGGGCTGTATATTGATAAGAATGTGTCTTTTACGGACCTGAAACAAACCTTGTTGTATTTCTCCAGGGAAATGTTCGGAAGCAACACACAGATCAGACTTCGCCCTTCCTATTTTCCCTTTACAGAACCTTCTGCCGAGATGGACATCTCCTGCAACATATGCAGCGGAAAAGGATGTAACATTTGTAAGTATACCGGGTGGGTCGAAATCCTTGGTTGCGGTATGGTTGACCCTGCCGTACTTGAAAACTGCCATATCGATCCGCAGGTTTATACCGGGTTTGCCTTTGGCATGGGGATAGAAAGGATAGCCATGCTGAAATATATTGTCAGGGATATTCGCTTGTATTTTGAAAATGACCTTCGTTTTCTCAGGCAGTTTGTGGCAGCCAGTTAAGGAACAGCAATGAATGTAGCTATTGTCGGCGCCACCGGTTTGGTGGGTGGAGTAATGATCAAAGTGCTGGAAGAGAGGAATTTTCCTGTCGGCCGGCTCATCCCTGTGGCTTCTGAACGCTCGGTCGGGAAAGAGGTCCGGTTTAAAGATCAATCATTTTCTGTTATCGGACTGGAAGAGGCTGTAAGCCTGAAGCCCGATGTGGCACTGTTTTCAGCAGGAGGCGCAACCTCGCTGGCCTGGGCACCACGGTTTGCCGAAGCCGGAACCACCGTCATCGATAACTCCTCTGCCTGGCGCAAAGAACCCGGTGTCCCGCTGGTCGTCCCCGAAGTAAACGCCCATATCCTGAAAAAGACCGATAAGATCATCGCAAACCCAAACTGTTCAACCATCCCGCTGGTCGTAGTCCTGAATACCCTTCACCAACGCTACATCCTGAAAAGAGTGGTGGTTTCCACTTACCAGTCAGTCACAGGTTCAGGTATGAAGGGTGTTAAACAGCTTACAGAAGAAAGAGCCGGAAAAACAAGCCCCCTCTTTTACCCTTATCCCATCGACCTGAACATTATACCCCAGGGAGGCGCCTTTACTGAAAACGGATATACCCTGGAAGAAATAAAGCTTATGGATGAAAGCCGGAAGATTCTCGGTATCCCTGATCTCCGTATAACAGGAACAGTAGTAAGGGTCCCGGTGCTGGGAGGCCATTCCGAGTCGGTCAATATTGAGCTGGAAAAAGACTTTGTGTTGGAAGAGGTTTGTTCCATGCTGGCTGCAACACCTGGCGTGATACTGCAGAATGACCATTCAAAACAGGAGTATCCGATGCCGCTGTATGCAGGAGGGAAAGATGAAGTATTTGTGGGAAGGATAAGAAGAGATGATTCATTGCCTGCCGGGTTAAACCTATGGCTGGTTTCTGATAACCTTCGTAAAGGAGCCGCCACCAATGCCGTTCAGATTGCCGGATACCTGCTGGAAAAGGGGTATCTATGAAGAAGTTCTTCCCCATTGGCCTGATTGTCCTGCTCTTCGCCTGCCATCTGCCTTTTATGACTGCCGATCCGGATACCCACACCGACCTTCACACCCGTGGAGCCTGGACCGACGAGGGCATCTATACCTCTCAGATCAGGAACTACCTGATCGATGGCAAATTCGACCTGAAAGAAAACAGCACATTCATCAGGGGCCCGCTGTTCAATATCATACAACTGCCGTTTTTCTATGTGTTTGGTCACCATCGCCTGGTCAGCCGGCTGATCGTTCTTATCCTCACCTTGCTGGTGCCTTTGTTATTCTTACGGCTAAAGGGGTTTGAAATTTTTACATTCTTTTTGCTGCTGGTTACCTATACCCAGTTCCATATTTTTAGTTTCAGCCATTACGGGCTGGCGGAAATGATCTGCATCGATTCCATCATGGTCAGCCTCTTCTTTCTGCTGAAGGCCCAAACCGATAAGGCCCCCATGGGACACAGGGTGTGGAACCTCCTTTTATCATCCCTGGCCGTGTTTTTTGCCTATTCCTGTAAAATCCAGTATATATATCTTGCTGGCCTTCTGCCGGTTACCCTTCTTGTCCTGGCATTAAGCAAACAGAAAGACAGGGAAGAGTCAATGGAGTTATTCGGTTTCGGGCTCATATTCTCCCTGGTGCTTATTGGTTTTTACACCATATATTATTTTCTGAACAAGGATTTTTACAACTATATTATGGCCAGGGAGACACTGGGAAGGTTTCCGCTGAGAATACTCGATTATCCTTCAATAGCCCGGTTTAATTTCAGGTACTTCCTTTGGGTCAGAGAGTTACAGCCGGTTTGGATTGCCTTGCCAATGGCCGTTTTGATCATTTTATGGGAAAGGCATAGCCGCAAGCCCGACAAACAGGCACTTGCCATATGGACCTTCAGCCTTTTCTGGCTTCTCTTCGAATTGCACAAATTACCCATGATCTATCTTCCCAACCGCTACCTGTTGCCATTGTTTTTTGCCGTAGGACTAATCCTTGCCCAGGCACTGGCGGCCCTGTATACCCGGAGGGATCACTGGAAGTGGATCTCATTGATGCTTGCCCTGGTAATACTGGGGTTTAATCTGCCCTTTCATGTGATGAATTACCGGCAAAGGACCTATGACCTTGACAAGCTTAATACCTATATGTCACATTATCAGTATGATGGGGCTTACGGACTGGGTTCCTGGGCAACGGCCTCCTCCTGGGGTACCGACTTGCGGACAATCCCGGTGTGGAACAACTATTTCAACTGGAAGGATCCGGTAAATACCTATAAACCAACCGTCATTATTACCGAAAAGGATGAGTCGGAATCGGACAGAACGTACCAATCGCAGGGGATCAACCTGTTAAAAGAGAGCGACTCCGTAAGGGATTTCAGGATCTGGCGGTATGAGGTATCCGTCTATTGGATGAAGAAGAAATAATTCAGCTGAATTGTGAACGGTTTTGGGTATAGTGTGCTTTTATAATCCACAAATAAGCACAAATGATCATTCACAAATTTACACAAATGGTTAATGGATTACTTTTCCGGAATGGAATTGCTATTAATCTGATCCTCAGCCTTTTCCCCGACAACATGCTCCCTGGGAGGACCAAAAAGCCGCTTCTGCAATAATATCAAAGTGATCACCCCGACAGATATTGAAGAATCTGCAATATTGAACACCGGTCTGAAAAAGATGAACTCCTGTCCGCCCCAGAAAGGCAACCATGAAGGCCAGGTAGTTTGGATGATGGGGAAATAAAGCATATCGACCACCTTACCATGAAGAAAAGTTCCGTAGCCGCCTTCTTTTGGAAGGAATTCGGCCACATGGAAGAAGGAGTTGCTGAAAAGCATTCCGTAGCAGGCACTGTCGATGATATTACCGATGGCGCCGGCCAGAATGAAGGAGAGACAAATGACCAGGGAGGTCTTGGCATTTTTCCGGATAAGGGTCCAGAGATACCAGGCAATGACCCCGACAGCGGCAATACGGAAAAGGCTGAGGAAAAGCTTTCCGAAAGAACCGCCGAACTCCATTCCGAAAGCCATACCCCTGTTTTCCGTGAAATGGACGATAAACCAGTTACCAAAAACCGGTATTTCCTCACCCAGGGCCAGATGTGTCTTTATCCAGAACTTCAGGATCTGGTCACACAATAGGACCAGGAAAACGGTCAGTAATGATTTTTTCAGCAGCAAGGTAGGTCTACAATAAGGAGTTATTCACCGGAGGGAGGCGACGCAGGCGCATTCTGGCTCAGTTTGGCATCGATACTGAGGGTGGCGTGAGGCACAACCCTTAGTCTTTCCTTGGGTATCAGCTTACCTGTGATCCGGCAGATACCGTATGTCTTGTTCTCAATGCGGATCAGGGCGTTTTCCAGCGACTGTATGAACTTCTGCTGTCGGGCGGCCAGACGGCTGTTCTCCTCCTTCGACAATACCTGGTAACCTTCTTCCAGAATCTTAAAGGTTGGCGAGGTGTCGTTGATATCGTGGTCGTTATTATTCGTATAGGCATCCGTTAACATTTTCAGGTCAGCCTTGGCTTTTTCCAGCTTGTCAAGTATAATCTCCTTGAACTCTTCTAACTCCTCGTCAGAATAACGGGTCTTTTCTTTAATATCCTGCTTTTTCATAATCTTTCAGACGTTTAACAACAAGGTTATCAGTTTTCGCTTTTCATTCCTTTGACACACTGATGTTGACCGTAACATCATCAACCAGTTCAACAGCTTCGCCGCTGTTGTCGCTGGTTTCATCGACCAAATGCAGAGAAGTGGCAAGGGTTTCAGAGCAAATATACAACTTAAATTGATCAATGGCGGAAATAATTTCCGGGTGGTTTTGTATTTGAAGGGTAATCTTATCGGTTACCTCGAAGTTTTTGTTTTTACGGATATTCTGGATACGGTTGACCAGTTCCCTGGCGATTCCCTCATTTCTGAGCTCCGGTGTGATTGTTACATCCAGGGCTACGGTAAGATTGTCCAGGGTGGTCACTACCCATCCAGGGATATCTTCGGTAACGATCTCAACATCGGTAAGACCGATCTCAACCGATTGTCCTTCAATCTCAATGATGGTTTTCCCTGAGGTTTCCAGTTCGGTGATCCTGTGCTGATTAAAAGCGGCAATGGCAGCGGCAACCTGCTTCATCAGCTTTCCAAACCGGGGTCCAAGCTCTTTAAAGTTGGCCTTGATCTTTTTGATGAGTATCCCGGAATCGTGCAGGAGATATTTGACAGTTTTCACATTGACTTCTGCAGTGATCAGGTTCTCGACGGCCTTCAGTTGTTGCTGAAAGCGTTCATCCGGCACCGGTATCATGATGCTGGCCAGTGGCTGACGGACCCTCAGATTGGTTTTCTTCCTCAGCGACAGCACCATGGAAGCGTATTTCTGGGCAAGTTCCATCCTTTCCTCGAGATCTTTGTCGATCCTCGAAGAATCAGCCTCCGGAAAACCGGCCAGGTGGACGGAATCAAAGGTCCTCTTTCCGCTCACCTGGTTAAGGTCGAGGAAAAGCCGGTCCATAAAGAAGGGAGCGATGGGTGCAGCCAGTCGGGCAATGGTTTCCAGGCAGGTGTACAGGGTCTGGAAAGCGGAAATCTTATCTTCCGAATAACTGCCTTTCCAGAACCTCCTGCGGCAAAGTCTTACATACCAGTTGCTCAGAAAGTCATTCACAAAATCCTGGATGGCCCTGCCGGCTTTGGTAGGTTCGTAGTCGTTATAAAAATCGTCTGTCTTCAGGATCAGTGTGTTAAGCTCCGATAAGATCCATCGGTCAATCTCAGGCCGCTGGCTGAAAGGGATCTCTTCTTCTTTGTAACCGAATCCGTCGATATTGCCATACAGGGCAAAGAAAGCATAAGTGTTATAAAGGGTCCCGAAGAACTTCCGCAGCACTTCGCCAACCCCCTCCATGTCAAACTTAAGGTTGTCCCAGGGCTGGGAATTGGTGATCAGGTACCAGCGCGTAGGATCAGGTCCGAACTGACGGATAACATCGAAAGGATCTACCGTGTTCCCCTTCTTTTTCGACATCTTTTCACCCGTCTTGTCAAGCACCAGGCCGTTGGAAACAACCGTCTTAAAAGCTACTGAGTCGAAACACAAGGTGGCGATGGCATGAAGGGTATAAAACCATCCGCGGGTCTGGTCTACGCCTTCAGCGATGAAATCGGCCGGGAAAAAGGAATCCAGCTCTTCTTTTTTCTCAAAAGGATAATGGAACTGGGCATAAGGCATGGAGCCGGAATCGAACCACACATCGATCAGGTCGGTTTC
>JAPLDE010000064.1 GCA_026391855.1 Bacteroidota bacterium
ATTCAATCAATTCAATGATCCATTTTCAGGCAAATAATAGTCCTCCTACCGGCAATGGCACCCTCCTCAGCTGGAAGCCGAATATAAGAATGACTTTTGCGCCGGGTGGTTGTCCTGACCCACCGGTCAGTTTATCGGCCGGTGCCATTTCCTGCAGTCGTATCCACCTTGATTTTACCCGTAATGCCGCTAATAATAATATTGTAATTGTTGCCGACAAGGATAATACCTTTACTACACCCTCAGGTAATCCTCCTGCAGCAGGGGGGAGTTTTGCAGGCGGAACCCTGGTTTATAATGGAGGAGGTTCCTCTTGTAACCATGGCGGTTTGGACTATAACCAGCCCTATTACTATATGGCTTTCAGCTGGGATCATTATGGCTATTCTTCCGGAATACCGGTCAGTGCCAATACGTCTCAGACCGTTACAACCATCGGCACGGGAACCTTTTACCAGCGACAACCCTTTGGTCCTAATTATGGCTATGAACGAACGGCCTCTGTGTATTCTTTACAGGATGTCTGTCAGGCTGGAACGATAACCCAGTTAGGCTGGTATGTCCAGAACCCTCAGACAACGGATATTCCTCTAAAGATCTACCTGAAGACCATCACTTCAAGTACTTTGCCGTTAACCACCTGGGCATCCTTAATCGACGGAGCCACGCTTGTTTACGATGGAATCCGGCAGTTCAACACGGGGGGCTGGACAAATATTGATATTTCGGATTATTATATGGATCCCGGGAATTTGCTTGTTTTATGTGAAACTAATACCGGTGGATCAGGAGCCCCGGCTTGTGCCTATTTCAGTTATTCCTACGCTTACGGAACGAATGAAACCTTTTACAGCAACAACAGCCCTCCCATGGGCAACGGGACCATATTCGGGAACCGGCCCAACCTGAAACTCTCCATCTCACCTGTAGGGCCCTGTGTACCTGTTAGCCTGTCTGCCACAGCATATAATTCTGATGTAATGAATCTTAGTTTTACTCCAAATACGGTAAACGACCATGTGCTGATCGTTTACGATATGGATAGCACTTTTACCACACCTTCGGGTGCACCTCCCGCTGTGGGCCAGCCTTTTGCCGGTGGAACACTGATCTATAACGGTACCGGGTCGTCATACAACCATACGGGACTGACTGCCAATTATGTGTATTATTATAAAGCCTTTTCGTACGATGGTAATGCCTATTCTCCCATGATAACGGCTCAGGATACGATACCTGCCCTGAACGTGGTTACTGTGGGCACAGGCACACAAACAAGTAATTCCCCTTTCAACGTTTTCAGAGGATATGAAAGGTCTGCCTCACTTTTTCTCCACGACGAGATCAGATTTGGAAAAATAACAAAACTGGCATGGTATGTCGCCGACCCGAAACCTACGGAAATTCCGATCAAGATATACCTGTATCAACATCACGCCAGTGAATGTACTCCTCAGACCTGGAGCTGGTTCACTGACAATGCAACCCTTGTTTATGAGGGTACGGTCAAGTTTGATAAACCCGGTTGGAGAACCTTTGATATCACTGATTTTAATTATGTTAATTCCGGCTCATCGAACCTGTTTGTGTTATGTGAAGCAAACTACGGGGATACTGGTTCAACTGTCAGACCCTCGTTCTGGTGGACTTCCGCTTATAAAAAGCAGGAAATTAGCAGAGACAACAACCATCCCCCAACAGGAGTAGGTTATGTTTTTGATCAAAGACCCAACATTCAGATCACTTTTGAACCCGATGCACCGGATAATCCGGCTGGTCTTTCTGCTACTGCCCTAAGTACAAGCCAGATTGACCTGACTTTTGCCAAGAATACAACCAATGACAAGGTTGTTATTGTTTTTAATCAAAATAATGGCTTCACCACCCCTTCCGGGGCGCCTCCTGCTGTAGGTCAGCCCTTTGCAGGTGGGACTGTCCTTTATATTGGCAAGGGTACATTTTATCATCATACCGGTTTGACTTCCAATAAGATATATTACTATAAAGCATTCTCTTATAATAATTACAAGTACTCTTCCGGCTTGAATGCCTGTGATACTACATTGCAGGTTACCGTGACAATTGGTGCAGGAATCAGCGATCAGCCTGAACCCTTAGGCGCCGATATGGGGTACAAACGTACTGCAGCGCTTTATACTGCCTCAGATGTAGGACTTTATGGAATAATAACTGATCTGTACTGGTATGTTAATATTCCCCACACAACAGATCTTCCCTTAAAGATTTATCTGAAAAAAACGCAGTCTGATACCCTGGTTGAAACCAACTGGTCGTCGTTAAGCAGCGGTGCCACCCTGGTATATGATGCCACCAGCCAATTTAATACTGCAGGCTGGGTGAAGATTGATATCACTGACTTTGCTTATTGTTCTGATAATCTGCTTGTTCTGACTGAAGTGAACTATGGTGGGGAAGGACCTCCGTTAACCCCGACTTTTTGTTATTCCTGGTCATATAAAAAATTTGAGGTAATAAACGGGAATAATGAGATTCCGACATGGGATGGTTTCCTGAGCGAACAAAGACCAAATATCCGGATCACCTTATCCCCTGATATCTGTCCGGAAACTCCGGGCGGCTTTGTGGCTACTGCCATTGGTACCGGTCAGATCGATCTTTCCTTTACTCACGACGCTCAAAATCATGAAATTGTTATTGTTTATGACCCTGACAACACCTTTACCATCCCTTCAGGTCCACCCTTTGGGGAAGGGCACCCTTTGGCCGGAGGAACAGTAATTTACAGAGGTGATGGTACCACGTACAGCCACACCGGTTTGGCATTCAGTCAGATCTATTATTACAAAGCATTTTCGTACGATGGGTCTCAATACTCCACAGGACTTGTTTCAAGTGATACCACCTTTGACCCTGACATCGTGACGGTGGGAGACGGTACGTCATCTCAACCCCATCCCTTTGGAGCTGAACATGGATATGAAAGGTCTGTCTCAATTTACAAAGCTGATGAAATAAGTCAGTCCGGCATCTTCGCCAAACTTGCCTGGTATGTTGAAACCCCTCAACCTACTGATATTCCGGTTCGGATCTATCTGAAAAGGACAACCTCAGATACGCTGACTTCAACCAACTGGGCTTTATTAATAAATGGTGCAAGCCTTGTTTATGATGCAACCCTTCAGTTTAACGCGGCGGGGTGGACAACGATTGATATCACTGACTTTTCGTATTGTTCTGACAATTTGATGGTTTTGTGTGAAGCGAATTATGGAGGAACGGGTAATGCTAATTATCCAACCTTCCGGTTTACTTCATCTCACAGCAAACATGAGGTGTTTAGTTCAGATAATTTCCCTCCTTATAATGATGGTATGGTAGATGATAACAGGCCCAATATTCAGTTCACCCTGGCCGACTGCCATTGCCCGGCCGTACCAGTTTCGCTGTCTGCTACTGCAGTCAGTGCGGCTCAGATCAATCTTGCCTTTAAACCAAATGTCCATAACGACAGCGTGCTAATCGTGTTTAATCTGACCAACGATTTCTCCTCACCAAGCGGAGCTCCACCCGTGGTTGGCCAATCTTTTGCAGGTGGCACACTGATCTACAACGGTAAAGGAACCTCCTTTTTCCATTCCGGTTTACCCTGGAACGAGGTTTATTACTACAAAGCCTTCTCTTATGACGGCAGCTTGTATTCTCCGGGGATTACGGCACACGATACGACCTTTGATAATAGCCTGGCTACCATCGGTATGGAGAGCTATCAGCAGGGTTATCCCTTTGATGCCGGCAGCGGATATACCAGATCTGCATCATTATATACAAATCCGGAAATCGGATATTACGGAATCGTTACCCAACTCAGCTGGTATGTGATGACTACAGAATCTATTAATATACCTATCAGGATCTATCTGAAGCCGACTACCGACAATACCTTATCTCCAACTACCTGGGCTTCAATGATCAGTGATGCAACCCTGGTTTATGATGATACACTGTCCTTTAACAAGGCAGGCTGGATCAACCTCGACATTGCTGATTTTTCCTATTGTTCTCAGAATTTGCTTGTTTTATGTGAAGCAAATTACGGTGGTTCTGGATATCCATCTTATCCAACGTTCAGATATTCAAATTATTATGACAAGCATGAGACATTTTTCGCTGATGATACGCCTCCCGGGGGTAATGGTATAGTATACTCTTCCAGACCAAACATCCGCATAGCCATTAAAGTGGGTGATTGCCCTGAAATGCCGGCCAGTCTGACAGCCACTGCCATAAGCGTGAACCAGATCGATCTTTCGTTTGCACCTAATGCCGCCAATGACAGTGTAATTATTGTTTTTGATGAAGACGGCACATTTAGTCAGCCATACGGAATCCCTCCCGGGCCGGGCCTTCCTTTTGCAGGTGGTACCGTCCTTTACAAAGGCACCGGAACTGAATACCATCATTCCGGATTGAACCCTAATACCACTTATTACTATAAATCGTTCTCCTGGAATGGCGTCAATTATTCCGACGGAAGGACTGCCAGTGAAACGACACTGCCACCCAGGGTTGTGACCATTGAAGGAGGTAATTACTCTCAAACGGCGCCATTCGGAGTGACTTTCGGGTATGAAAGATCGGCGTCCCTTTATACCGCAAGCGAGATCAACTATTTTGGAGTAATAACCGACCTGGGTTGGTATAATATCAGTCAGAAAACGACTCAGATTCCCACTAAGATCTACCTGAAAAAGACAATGCTGGCAACACTCCCCAACGCCACCTGGGCATCCCTCATCAGCGGGGCAACCCTTGTTTATGACGCTACACGTCAGCATAACACGCCAAGCTGGGAGATGATAAACATTACTGATTTTCTGTATGGATCTGATAATCTGCTCGTATTATGCGAAACGAATTACGGCGGCATCGGAACGACGGAGTGTCCGCTATTCAGGTATACCGCGGCAAGCAGCAGACATGAATATTATACCAATAACCAGGCACCTCCTCCGGGAATCGGGCTGGTTAACGATCTCAGGCCTAATCTTCGGATCGTATTTGTTCCGGGCGGACTGAACACACCCGGCAGCTTTTCGGCTACTGCCGTAAGTGCAGACCAGATAAATCTCGATTTTACTCCTGATCAGGATTTGGACAGTGTTGCAATTGCATATACCATAGATAATACTTTTGAAATACCTTCAGGTCCGCCCCCGGAACCTGGCCAGCCCTTTGCGGGAGGAACCCTGATCTATAAAGGTACCGGAACATCATTCAATCATGCAGGATTAACTCCCAATCAGGTCTATTACTACAAAGCCTTTTCCTATGACGGTTCTCAGTATTCATTCGGACTTCAGGCCAACGACACTACTTTCCAGGGTGTTTTCCATGGCCCCGGGCCCATCAGCGTAAATGCCGACCCCGGAGAATGCTATGCTACGGTTTCTGATCTCGGAACCCCTGCAAAGGATGACACCTGTCACATAAAATCGGTGTCGAACGATAAACCACCCAATGATCAATACCCGGTGGGCTCTACCATTGTCACCTGGACAGTTATTGACTCCTGCGATAACACCTTTGTTTGCACCCAATTGGTTAGTGTGACCGATAACCAGCCACCCACCATTATATGTCCTGATTCAGTTACCCTTAGCCTTGATCCGGGACAATCCTATACCAATGTGATGGACCTGGGAGTTCCCAATATTGGCGATAACTGCGGGATCGCAAGTGTTAACCTGAGTAACCCCACTAATTTTCGTTATCAGTTTGGAACACAGATAGTTACCTGGAATGTGACAGACATCCACGGGAACACAACCACCTGTACCCAGGTGGTAACCATACAGGCGACCCCGCCACCTGAAATTGTATGTCCTGATACGCTGTGGGTTAATGTCGATCTTGGCCAATGTTATGCTTATATTAAAGATCTTGAGATACCTGATATTAACGGCAGTTGGGGAATTGTGGACATACAGAGCGATAAACCGCAAAATGACGAATACCCGATAGGAACTACTACAGTAACCTGGACAGTTACCGATATTTTCGGGAATTATTACCATTGCACACAGATCATCAATGTTACCGACAACGAACCTCCCTGGATCGCCTGTCTCGACCCGGTAATCACTAATGCCGACCTGAATCAGTGCTTTGCCACAATTTCTGATCTGGGTTTCCCGATGGTCATGGATAATTGTGTCATTCAGACGATTATGAGTAATAACCCTGAAAATAATGAGTACCCTGTCGGAAACACAACAGTTACATGGACCGTTACAGACTATAAAGGAAACAGCACACAATGCGCTCAGAGTGTGAAGGTTACCGATGTTCAGATTCCGACTATCACCTGCCCTCAAGATCTCAATGTAAGGGCGGATACGGGAAAATGTTATGCTACCATACCTGAGATTGAAATACCTCAGGCCTATGATATTTGCGGAATCCAGAGCATAGTGGATAATAATCCTTACGACGACCAATTCCCGGTCGGAGATAATATTATTCTCTGGACCGCCGTCGACATCAATGGAAATACGGCTCAATGTCCGCTGACAGTGACAGTTAACGATATTGAGTACCCCTCTGTAACTTGTCCTCAAAACATTTCCCTGTGTATTGAAGCCTCCGATACCGGAAGGCTGATCCCTGGCATTGCACCAGTAACCAGTGACAATTGCGGTATCTCGGCCGTGAAGTATGATATCTCAGGTGCTACTCAGGGGAGTGGTCCGGATGATGCAAGCGGAACATTTTTCAGGGCGGGAATCAGTACAGTTACTTATATTGTGACGGATGTCCATTTAAACATTTCAACCTGCAGTTTCACAGTTAGCCTGTTTACCAAGCCGGTACCGACAGCTGGTGCAACTCCGCAAAACCTATGTGAAAGCGGGAGTTTTCAGCTGAATGGTTCTGCCTCAGGAGGGGGTGGGGGATATCATTATTCCTGGCAGGGACCAGACAATTTCAGTTCAACTGACCAAAATCCCCTGATTACCAATGCTCAACCTTTACAAAGCGGGAGTTACCATCTGGTGGTGACAGATACCAACCAGTGTACTTCTTCCGGTGATTCTTCAGTGCTGGTGACGGTTTATAACGGATTTAATGCAGGAAGCATAAACACCACCGGAGAAACGATTTTCTATAATGGAAATCCGTCGGTCATAAGCAGTGCAACGGAAGCCGGCGGTGGCGATGGCAATCTTTTATATGCCTGGCAAAGTAGCACGACTAGTGGAGAAACCGGTTTTACAGATATTTCAGGGACCAACGATGCAAGTTATGACCCTCCTTCAGGTTTTACAACAACTACATGGTTCCGTCGCCAGGCAAAGGCCGGAGGATGTGAGATCCCCTGGACCCTGTCTGCAGGTGTTTGGAAAGTCACTGTTGTAAACAATTTTGAGGTGGGTTCCATCGCTGCAAACCAGAGCATCTGCCATAATACCATACCGGCTTTACTGACCAGTGCCGCCCCTAGCGGAGGTATCACACCCTATACCTATCAATGGCAACGTTCAACAAATAATATTACTTTCAGTGATATTGCACAGGCCACCGGAACAACCTATCAGCCGGGAGTCCTGACTCAGACAACCTATTACAGGCAGAATCAAACCTCATCCGGCAATGGGGGTACGCTTATGACCGATACGATAACCATCACTGTTTTTCAGCGACCAACCGGTGTTATCAGCGGTACCCGGACTACTTGCAGCGGCCAGCAGGATACACTTATTATTACCTGCACCGGAGCAGGTCCCTGGGCCGGGACGTTATCAGACGGAACGCCTTTCAGTGGCAGCAGCAGCCCGATCCCGGTTGTCGTTACTCCAAACTCAGCTACCGTTTATACCATCAGTACCCTGAGCGATTCCAGATGCACCTCAATACCATCCGATCTGAGCGGATCTGCCGTATTGACCTTAGGGGCACCGCCAACCAGCAACATTATCGGAGATACTACTATTTGCCAGGGTCAGAGTACCTTGTTGACCATTCATGTAACTGGAACAGGACCCTGGTATGGAATGCTGAGTGACGGAAATCCGATTTATGGTGCATCCAGCCCGATTTATCGCAGTGTTAATCCAGGTTCTACCTTTATTTATTCGGTTGTCTATCTGTTTGATGCGAATATTTGTTTTGCTGAACAGACCGGTCTGTCCGGCTCTGTTGTTGTTGGTGTTACCATGCGTCCCACCGGGACAATAAGTGGAACAACCAGTATTTGCCAGGGAGAGAGTGTTGATTTAACTCTCCATTTTACCGGCACCGGCCCATGGACAGGGACACTTTCCGATGGAACTCCTTTCAGCAGCTCATCCGCTAACATGGTAATCCCTAAAATACCGGCTGAAAGTACAACCTACACCATCAGCAGCCTTACCGACACCCACTGTTCAGCCCTTGACAATGATCTGACAAGTTCCGCCGTTGTGACTGTTCATCCCAGACCGGTCGGAATGATTACCGGGACGGCGGCTATATGTAAAGGGCAAAATGTAACCCTGACGCTTGTTCTAACAGGCAAAGCTCCCTGGAGCGGGACGTTGTCGGACGGAACGGGCTTCAGCGGGAACAGCAGTCCGATCACCATCAATAAATCACCCTCAATCACTACAACATACACGATAAGCTCGTTAATGGACAATTACTGTATCTCCTATCTTTCCGATCTTAGCGGATCAGCTGTTGTAAATGTTCTTACGAGACCGACAGGATCGGTCAGCGGCTCTGCCTCCGTTTGTAAGGGTCAGTCTGCCAACCTGAACATTGCAGTTACCGGAGCTGGCCCATGGACAGGAACCTTATCCGACGGGAGTACATTCAGCGGTTCGGCAAGCCCGGTCCTGGTGAGCCGGTCTCCTCTGGTGACGACCACTTACACCCTTGTTTCCCTGTCGGATGTAAACTGTGCAGCGCTTGCAGCGGATCTGAGCGGAACGGTAAACTTGACCGTTCATCCAAGGCCGACGGGCATGATCAGCGGAACAACAAGTATTTGTAACGGTCAGCCGGTTATATTGGAGATTGCTGTGACAGGCAATGGTCCCTGGAGCGGAACCCTGATGAACAGTACCCCATTCAGCGGAAGCAGCAGCCCGATCCAGGTGAGTGTAACACCTGCTGCCACTACGACCTTTACCATCGGATCACTAATTGATGCCAATTGCAGTGCCCTGGCTGCTGACCTTAGCGGTACAGCAAAGGTGACTATCAAATCCAGGCCTACAGGCGTTCTCAGTGGCAATACCACAATTTGTTCAGGCCAGGCTGCGAATCTGACTTTGACGTTTACCGGAAAATCACCATGGACTGGAACATTATCAGATGGGAGCAGCTTTATTTCCACTGGTAATGCACTGAACACCGCCAGATCACCTGCCACCACCACCACCTATACCATAACCAGTCTTATTGACGGAAATTGTACTGCCTTCAGTGCCGATCTGAGCGGATCAGCCACCTTTATTGTAGTTAACCTTTCAACAATCACTTTTAACGGTTTACCCTCTGCTGTTTGCTTATATGACGGGCCTTTCTCCTTAACCGGAGGCTCGCCTGCAGGCGGAGTATACAGCGGACCCGGCGTAAGCGGAGGTATATTCAATCCGCTGGTAACCGGGCCGGGCATATTTATGCTGACCTACGCAATTACAAGCGGAGGTTGCAGCGGTTCGGCCACCGCTGTCATCCAGGTGATCAACTCGATGAAGAGCGTAGTAACCGTTGGTGCAGGCGGAGATTATACTACCCTTACCGGAACCACCGGTATTTTCAATGCCATTAACACCCATACTCTTTGCGGCAACCTGGTGGTTAAGGTAATATCAAATATCACCGAACCCGGAACGGTAGCCTTAAACCAATGGCTTGAATATGGCGCAGGAGGGTATACGGTAAGCATTGTACCCAATGACGGATCAGAAAAAGTTCTGTCGGGCAATTATGCCGGGGCGCTGATACGGTAGACTGAGGAACCAGCACGCCACCAACCCGACGATCAGCCTGATCAATGATGCCTGCAGCAACACCATCCGTAACTGCATCATTGAAGGGGGCAATACGACAAGTTCATCAGGAGTGTTACTGCTGGGGACCAGCAATTTGATAACCGGTAACGACAACAACCTGATCACTTCCAATCTGATACGTAATCGCAGCGATGCGGCAGGAATACCGGCTAACCTGGTTTATTCCTCGGGTACGGTTGGGAAGCTGAATTCCGGCAACATTCTCACTTACAATGAGTTAAAGAACTTTACATCAACAGGAGTAACGGTAGCTGCCAACGGTAACGGCGACAGCTGGACCCTGATCGGGAACAGTTTTTACATGGACCTTCAGACACCGGTAAGTACGGCTCAGATCGTTGTAAACTTTGTTCCCGGGTTGAATTCACTCAGTAATATGATTGGTTTGAACCACATAGGAGGCAGTGCAGCCAATTGCGGAGGAAATGCCTGGATCAACAGCGGATCGGTTAGCTTAAAAGGGATTGTAGTCAACAGCAACGGCACATCGGTACAAGGGAACGAGGTGAAGAATATCTCGATGACCAGTACCGTCTCTCCCCAGTTTTATGGGATCGATGTGACCGGGGGCCCTTTCAATATAGGAAATGAGACAGGTAATGTAATAGGAGATGCCCTTACTTCCGCTTCCATAAAATTGGGTGGAAGGGGAAGCCTGTACGGTATACGGACCCTGGCAACCACTGGTAATAACCTGATAGCCAATAACCTGATAGCCAATATGGTTATTTCAGGCGGAAGTACAACCTCTACGGCAAATCTGTACGGGATTGTATTTACCTGTGCTACGGTGAGTAAGAACCAGGTACATTCACTTGGGACCAGCCTTTCAGCTATCCCCCTGAATATCATCGGGATACAGAATAATGGAATCGGAACCATCACCAACCAGGTTTCCAATAATATGATCTCAATCAATGGATTATCGGCCCAGAGTGCCCTGATCACCGGCATACAGGATATGGCTGCAGCCACCGGCATCAGTAAATATTTCTACAATACGGTATCCATCTTTGGAAGCAGCAATATTTCGAAGAATTCGTATTGTTTCTATCGTAAGAATGCAGCGAATACCACACTGACGGACAACCTGCTGAGCAACGTCCGCTCCTCAGGCACTTCGGCACAATATGTCATCTATTCAATGGCGGGTGTTCCCTGGAGCAGCAACTACAACGACCTTTATACAGCGACCACACCATTGGGATATTATAATGCAGTCAATTACAGTAATTTAACTACCTGGAGGACGGGTACTTCTGGCGATGCCCAAAGTATTAACATTGCACCGGTATTTGTCTCCCCGGTAAATCTTCACCTGACCCCTGCCAATTACCTGATTGACGGCAAAGGAACACCGCTGTTACTGGTGACCGATGATATTGACGGTCAGCCAAGGAATATACTTACACCGGATATCGGAGCCGATGAGTTTACGGCGGTTTATCCAAGGATTGACCATGAGTACCCCGTATTGATAACGGATCTAAACATCTATCCCAATCCATTCTCAGGAATGACAAATATCAGCTACACCCTGGCAGAGGAAAGCAGCCTCAATATTGCTGTTTATAACCTTCTGGGAGAAAGGGTGACAGTAATTGACGAATCTACCAGATCTGAAGGAACATACACCACTCAACTCAATGGCAATGAGGTGCTTCCGGGGATTTACCTCTGCCGTATGGTAGTAAACGGAGGGAAGGTGATTGTGAAAAGGATGGAGGTAATGAGGTAACCTGAAAAACCCTGACAGGATCCTGCCCTGTCAGGGTTAACTTCAACCCCAATGAAAACCGTCCGCAGATACTCAAAGTCATAATACTAACAAAATAAACACCTAACGTTATGAGATCACAATTACTTAATAGCATTTTATTTATTTTGGTAATAGCTGCATCGTTTCAATCACATTCACAACCAACAGCAGATCCCGGCACAGCCCTCGAATTTGACGGGAATGATGATTATGTTAATGGAAACGGAATCGAAACGGATTTTCCAGCCTTCACCATTGAGGCCTGGGTATATGAGTATTCCCTTCCGGGAGATATTCAACGTTATGTGATGATAGACGATGTAGCCATATTGGAGTATGACGGATCTAGCAACGGAGGGAATTGTGAATTAGATTTTCTTATATTTAAGAACAATGGTGCGGCCACTCATCTGCGTATTGACAATGTGCTGGTTACGAATGAATGGATGCATATTACTGCAACGTATAGCGGGACAAACATGAAACTTTACATGAATGGAGGATTATTAATAAGTGCATCAGTAGGAGGTGTAATACATTCACCCACTGGCGGTTTTTTATTAAGCAGTAACATCTTCCCATTACATGGTAAAATGGATGAGGTCCGCATTTGGAATCGTGTCCTCTCTACTGAAGAGATCCGGGAAAACATGTACCTGCCTTTATCAGGCACTGATATTGGTCTGAAGCATTACTGGCAATTTAATGAAGGAACAGGAACAACGGTGGCTGATGTAATAGGTTCCGCCAATGGAACACTTAAAAATATGACTTCTGCTGATTGGGTTCCTTCCGTCATCCCGTTCGGGGCGGGGATCTTCGATTCAAAAATTGAAGCAGGAGGAACCGTCAGTTTCACAGGAACGGGTGTATCAATGTACTATTATGTACAAAATGCCGCGGAGGTGACTGTTACCAGGATTGATACGACACCCAATACAACTCCTCCTGAAGTTGACCGGCCCTTTGATTCCCAGTATTGGATCATAAACCGGTATGGAACAGGCGCTTTTAATACAGACCTGACTTTTACCCTGAGTGAGAATCTGAAACCGGAAGATCAGGAACTTCCTTCCCGGATAAAACTTTATCATAGAAATAGTAATTCCAGTGGAGCGTGGACATTGATATCCTCAGCTTCCAGCGTGGATTCGGTCAATAATCGGGCAACCTTTAACGGAATATCGAATTTCGGACAATTCATGGTCTGCCTTGATTTCGTCAATCCCCAGGAATACCCAGGCACGGCTCTCGAATTTCAAGAGACCAACAACAGTTATGTTTTTGGATCAGGAATCCACACAACCTTAACAGCCATCACCCTTGAAGCCTGGATTAATCAGTCATCCCTTCCCGGTGATGTACAGCGTTATGTGACCATCAGTCCCGAAACAGCTGTGTTACGGTATGATGGATCTTCCAACGGAGGATTTCGGGAGCTGCATTTTTACATTAAACAGGCGAATGGTTCTTTGTTTAGTTTGCGCGCTGACAGTGTGCTGGTTGCAAATGAATGGATGCATGTAGCCGGAACGTATGACGGGACTAACATGAAACTTTACCTGAACGGAAGATTACTGAAAAGTGCCTCTCCGGCAGGTGGGTTGTATCCCCCCAATGGAAATTTTTCATTTGGCAATAGCAGCGAGACATTTTACGGTAAAATGGATGAGGTCCGCATCTGGAATCGTGCCCTCACGGCTGAAGAGATCAGGGAAAACATGTATCTGGTTTCATCCGGCACTGAAACTGGACTGATCAATTACTGGCAATTTAATGATGGTTCCGGAACAACAGTTTCTTCTGTTGTTGGAAACAGTAATGGAATCATTAATAATCCACCTTCCAATGTTTGGGTTACCTCTGCCATTCCATTTGGTGACGGGGTTGCCGATTCACAGACAGAGGTTACGGGAGCCGTTAGTTTCGCAGGTACAGGAGTGTTGGCCACTTATACTGTACAATCCGGAGCCGTAGTAACTGTTACCCGGATTGATTCGATACCAAACATATTCCCAACAGGAATAAGCCAGACGCTTGATTCCCAGTATTGGGTGATAAACCGTTATGGAACGGGTTCTTTTATCGCTAACCTGACCTTTCAGGTTGATGAAGATCTGCTGGAAGGAGAACAGTCGACTCCGGGCCGGATAAAGCTTTATTACAGAAGCAGTAATTCCGTTGGGGCATGGACCTTCCTTTCTTCTGCTTCCAGCGTTAATGCGTCAGGTAATCAGGTAACCTTTAATGGAATTTCGGCTTATGGGCAATTCATTGTGTGCCGTAATTTTCCCAATACCAGTCATGTACCTGGAAACACCCTTCTTTTCGGCGGAGGTTATGTGGATTGCGGCAATAATGCCAGTCTGAAAATCACGGGTCATATTACCATCGAGGCCTGGATTATGCAAGATTGGGGGGGTAGTTCTTCGTGGTTAGGAATTGCAGGCAATGATAACACTGACCATACCGGTTATAAGCTCCGGTTTTCCATTGACGGGAGGTTAAGTTTTGTACTTGGCAATTCAACCACCTGGATAGAAGCTCAATCTGGTGCGGTGATATCACCAGGAATATGGACCCATGTGACCGGTGTTTATAATGGCTCAAAGATCCTGTTATATGTTAACGGCCAGCTTGTAGCCCAACAATCGTATTCAGCTAGCATCGGTGCATCTACAAGATCGCTGCGGATTGGGAGCGGGCCCGGAACTCCCCCGGCTTATTTTAACAGTAAGATAGAAGAGCTCCGGATCTGGAGCGTAGCCCGCACAGAATCCGAAATCCGCAAGAATATGTACCTCCCTCTTACCGGCGCGGAACCCGGATTGGTTTCTTACTGGCAGTTTAATGATAATTCGGGAACAACTCTGACCGATATTGCAGGAGGTAATAACGGAACCCTTTATAATATGAGTTCAAATTCCTGGATTTCCTCATCAATCCCTTTTGGAGAAGGAGTTTTTAATTCCAGGACCGAGACTGCAGGACTTATCAGTTTCACGGGTACAGGTGTGTCGGCCGATTATACCACCCAAAATGGAGCTGTTGTTACCGTTGCCCGGATTGATACAGTTCCAAACATGAATCCTTCAGGATCAATCCAGGTATTCAATTCTCAGTACTGGGTGATAAACCGTTATGGAACAGGGACTTATAATGCAAACCTAACCTTCACCGTTGATGAAGATCTCTTGCCCGAAGAACAGTCAATACCCAGCAGGATAAAGCTTTATTTCAGAGCCGCTAATTCCGATGGGACATGGAGCTATCTTACATCTGGTTCCGGTGTTGATGCGGTTAATAACAAGGTTACTTTTAATGGAATATCAACCTTCGGACAATTTATTGTCTGCCGCAATAACGCCAATTCTGATAATTTTCCCGGAACCGCCCTCGATTTTCCCGGATCAGATGAGTATGTGGATTGCGGGAACAGCGCAAACCTGAATATTACAAGCGCTATTACTATTGAAGCTTGGATAAAGGCCGATGTTTGGAAAGCCAATTCATGGGATGGAACTATTGTAGGTAAAGATGATGTTGATCACACCGGATATGACCTTCGTTGCGGCGATAATGGTAAATTAAATTTTGTAATTGGTGCATCAGGAGTATGGACAGAAGCCATTTCCGGTCCGGTGATGTTAACAGGTGAATGGAATCATGTAACCGGTGTATATGACGGCTCAATGATCCGTGTATATATTAATGGGAAACTTGAAGGCGAACAGCCTCTTTCAGCTTCCATCGGAGTATCATCTAAATCCCTTTTTATTGGGGGCAGTCCCGGATACTCTGTGTACCCTTTAAATAGGTTTTTTGATGGTAAGATTGAAGAAGTCCGGGTCTGGAATGTAGCTCTCACCGAAACTGAAATCCGGGAGAATATGTATCTTACTCTTCACGGCGCTGAACCTGGGTTGATCTCCTACTGGCAGTTTAATAATGGATCAGGGGAAACACTTACTGATGTTGCAGGAGGCAATGATGGAACTCTTACAGGTTACAGGGTGATAGCCCAGCCATGGGTTACATCCGCCATCCCCTGTGGGTCAGGGGCTTCCGATTCAAAGCCTGAAGCATCAGGAACTGTGAATTTCAATGGGACAGGTCTGTCAATTTACTATAATGAACATTCTGGTGCCAGCGTTACGGTTTCCAGGATTGATACAACACCAAACGTACTTCCTACAGGAATCGACCAGGTATTCAATTCACAGTATTGGGTAATAAAACGGTATGGAACAGGGTCTTATAATGAAAACCTTACATTCACTATTGATGAAGATTTTTCAGATGCCGAGCAGATTTTTCCTGAGCGGATAAAACTTTATTACAGAAGCTGTAATTCCACCGGGGTATGGTCTTTAATATCTTCTGCTGCCAGTGTTGATGTGGCAAATAACAAAGTAACGTTTATTGGGATATCAGAATTTGGTCAATTCATTGTCTGTCGCGAATTTCCAAACATAGATAATTTTCCGGGCACCGCCCTCGAATTTGACGGGAACGACGATTATGTTTCCGGTACGGGAATCAGTACAAGCATGACGGCCATCACCATTGAAGCCTGGATATATCATTATTCACTTCCGGGGGTTATTCAGCGTTATGTTACTATCAGTCCGGAAATAGCTGTTTTGCAATACGATGGATCATCCAGCGGAGGGCATGGTCAATTGGATTTTTATATTAAAAGGATGGATGGTTCCATTTATCATTTGCGTACAGTTAATATGCTTGTCACCAATGAATGGATACATGTTGCAGGAACTTATGACGGAACAAATATGAGACTCTACCTGAATGGAAAATTGGTCCAGGTTGGAACCCCGACTGGCGGCTTGTATCCGCCTGATGGTAGTTTTTTGTTAAGCATGAGCCCGGAAGCTTTGAATGGTAAGATGGATGAAGTGAGGATCTGGAATCGGGCCCTCACGGCTAATGAAATCAGGGAAAATATGTATCTGGCGTTAGCTGGAATCGAAACGGGATTAAATGCAATTGGAACCGGAAATGGAACACTGTATAATATGACTTCTGATGACTGGATTTCCTCTGTCTTCCCATTCGGGAGCGGGGTTTCAGATACTGAAACTGAAACTTCAGGCACAGTAAATTTCACAGGAACAGGTGTGTCAATGAACTTTACCGAGCAAAATGCCTATGAAGTTAATGTTACCAGGATTGATACAGTGCCAAACACAATTCCTGAAGGGCCCGAACGGGTGTTTGATTCGCAGTATTGGGTTATTAACCAGTTTGGATCAACTAGTTTTAGTGCGAACCTAACGCTTACCCTCCACGACGATCTGTTGTCAGAAGATCAGACATATCCTTCCCGGATAAAGCTTTATCAAAGAAACAGGAATTCCAGCGGGGCATGGACCCTTATCACCTCAGCTTCCAGTGTGGATGCGGCAAATAACAAAGCAACGTTTAACGGAGTGTCGAGTAGTGGACAATTTCTTGTTTGTCTTGATTTTATCAACACCCAGAATTTCCCCGGCACAACCCTGGAATTTGACGGTGTCGATGATTATATTTCCGGAACGGGAATCGATGCCACCTATTCGGCCTGTACAATCGAAGCATGGATATATCACAATTCACTTCCGGGCAATATTCAGCGTTACGTGGAAATACGCCCTGAAGTTGCTGTATTGCGTTACGATGGGTATATAAACGGAGGATTTAGAGAGTTGGATTTTTATATAAAAATACCAGGTGGTTGGTATTATCATGCACGCGCTGATAATGTTCTTTTAACAAATGAATGGATGCATGTTGCTGCAACTTATAACGGACAATTTTTAAGACTATACCTGAATGGGAAAATGATAACGGAGACATTATGCTCCTATGGAATGACTCCCCCCGATGGTAGTTTTTTATTGAGCAACCCAACGGAACCCTTTCACGGGAAGATGGATGAAGTGCGTATCTGGAATCGTGCCCTGAGTGCGGAAGAAATCAGGGAGAACATGTACCTGGTGTTATGCGGTCATGAAGCAGGATTAACCCATTACTGGCAGTTTAATGACGGATCGGGAGCAACGCTTTCTTCTATTGTTGGAAACAGCAATGGAACGCTTCAAAATATGACTTCTGATGACTGGATTACCTCTGACATCCCCTTTGGTAGTGGTGTTTCCGACTCGCAGACTGAAGCCACCTGGACTGTTGGTTTTACCGGCACGGGAGTATCTGCAAATTTTACATCACCAAACGGAGCAACAGTAACAGTTACCAGGATTGATACGGTTCCTAACACAACTCCGGCTGGGACCGACCAGGTATTTGATTCTCAATATTGGGTAATTAACCGTTATGGAACAGGTACTTATAATGCAAACCTCACCTTCACCCTTAATGAAGACTTACTACCCGCAGAGCAATCAATTCCAGGCCGGATAAGACTCTATTTCAGAAGTCATAATTCCTCTGCGGCATGGACTCTCGTCTGTTCTGCTTCCAGTGTGAATGCAGCAAATAATACAGCGACATTTACCGGAATATCAAACTTCGGGCAATTCATCATCTGCCGTGGTTTTCCTGTTACCGACAATTTCCCGGGTACCGCTCTTGATTTCGATGGGACCAATGATTATGTCAATTGCGGGAATGCCGGAAGCCTGAACATCACAGGTACTATGACCATCGAAGCATGGATAAAAGCAGATACCTGGGGAGCCAATTCGTATGATGGTAGTATCGTCAGTAAGGATTATTCAACTCCCGGAGGATACACGCTTTGCTGCGGCGATAACGGCAGATTGAATTTTGTTATAGGTGCATCGGGGGCTTGGAGATATGTCATTTCCGGTCCAGTGATGGCAGCAGGACAATGGAACCATGTAGCAGGTGTTTATGACGGTTCATCGATCAGTATTTATATTAACGGTAAGCTCGAAGGCCGACTGTCTTGTTTATTTAATCCGAGTGTGTCAAGTAATTCGCTGTTTATTGGAAATAGCCCCGGTTTTCCTACCAGGTTATTTGATGGCAGGATTGAAGAAGTCCGGATTTGGAACGTCGCCCGGACGGAAAGTGAAATCCGCGAGAATATGCATCTCCATCTAACCGGCACTAAAATTGGATTGGTTTCCTACTGGCAGTTTAATGATGGTACAGGTAACAGACTGAAAGACGGGATAGATATTAACAACGGAACCCTGGTAAATATGGACAACTCCGACTGGGTAAATTCCTCCGTTCCCTTTGGCCCAGGAACCAGCAATACGAAAGTGGTTAGTACACCCGGTTCCATTGATTATACAGGAACCGGAATATCAATGAATTTTACTTCCCAAACCGGAACCGATACTATTGTAGTTACACGCATTGATACTATTGCAAATGTTGAACCTACTGGGGTTGATAGTGTATTTGATACTCAATACTGGATTATTCACAGATATGGTACAGGCACAATGGAAACTAGTATTTCCTTCACTATTAACGAAGACCTGACCACCGGAGACCAGGACAATCCTTCACAAATCAGGCTGTTTCATCGTGCTACGCAAAGCGATGGGAATTGGGACGGATTGAAGATGGCCTCAGCAGTAATTGCTGAATCCAATACCTCCACTTTCAGCGGAATTGACGGATTCAGTGAGTTCATTGTTACCCGTTTTATTGACACCATTCCGCCATTAATCTCTGTGTTATCACCTGTTGATAATGGTTTTCTAACCTATCCTGCACAAAACCTGGTTATCACTTTTAATGAAACTGTTTTTCAGGTTGCCGGGAAGACCATCTCAATTTGCAAGACTGGGATTGGTGTTGTTGAAACACTCACCCTACCTGATCCAAAAGTTACAGGTACAGGAACGTCACAAATAACCATTGACCCATCCACAGTTTTTAAAGGGGACTATTATGTGCTGGTTGAAGATAGTACCTTTGAAAGTCTTCCGGGATATTATTTTCCCGGAATTTCCTCTCCTGATACATGGAACTTCTTTACCTGTGAGTGGGGGCATATTACCGCTAATACCACATGGTCAGGATTCAAACCAATTTGCGATGATATATATATTGACAGCGCCGCCACACTTACGATCGAACCCGGTACTCGAGTTGAGTTCCAGGGGTTTCATAATATTGATGTCAAGGGAAACATTGTTGCGCTGGGAACCCCTGCCGATTCTATTATTTTTACCGTTGCCGACACCGGTGGATTCTACAATAATACCCACAACGGCTGGAATTCGATTTATTTTGGAAACGTGCCTGTTGACAACGATTCGTCCATTTTTTCCTGTTGTATCTTTGAATACGGGAAAGGAAGCCAGGGAGGGGCAATTCATCTTGACAATACATCAAACATTGAAATTAAAAATTGTACATTTCGCTACAATCATTCCCACTCGGGGGGAGCCATTGCCAGTGGGCCGAATTGTAATTTTTCCTTTCATAAGAATGTGGTTACCCACAATACAGCGAGCGGAAATGGTGGTGGCGCTGATTTTTTCACGAAACCTGATCCACCGCTTTCTATTGAATCGAACATTTTAAGCTATAATGAAAGTGATGGCAATGGAGGAGCCGTATGCTTTAATGGAAACTATAAGGCTGAGGTCAGGAACAATATTATACACAATAACCGTGCAACGAACGGTGGTGCTTTTTATAATTTAACCAATCAGTCTCTCATCTATACTAATAATTTAATCGTTCAGAATATTGCGACAAACAACGGAGGCGCATTTTTCAATTGCGACAGCTCAAAATTTTACTGCAATACCATTTCAGATAATGTTGCCGGTAATCATGGAGGAGCTTTTTACCTGGATTCGAACGATGACCCTGAAATCAATGGAACGATCATTTATGGTAATTCAGCTAATGGTCTGGCTTCGCAATTCTGGCTGAATGATACCTGTAGTGATCCTTCATTTGACCATTGTATTCTTGAAGGAGGTAAAGAAGGTTTCCTTGGTCCCGGTTCGGCAACAGAATACCACGGTTCTTTACTGTCGTGTATTACAGATAATCCTTCTTTTGTTGGAACTGGAGCCCATCCTTACCAGATCAGCCAACTATCACCGGCAATTAATAAAGGAATTACCGACACCACAGGTCTTAATTTACCCGATACTTGTTTTGATGGAATGCTAAGAATCCAGTCCGATTGTTTTAACCGCCCCGACATAGGAGCGTATGAATATAGTGGCCCCCCTGACACCCGGGTTTACTATTCCTGGGATGAACTTCTTGAAAATGACTTCAGATGGTGTGCCGATACGGTTAAAGTAATGAAATCGTTGAAGATAGCAAATGGGGGAACCTTATTCATTAATCCGGGAACCTATGTCGAATTTCAGGGAAACTACCAAATTGTTGTAGAAGGGAGGTTGGTAGCTGAAGGAACCTTGAACGATTCTATCGTATTTACAGTTGCCGATACAACAGGCTATTATAATAATACGCATACCGGTTGGGGAAATATTTCCTTTAACAATGTGGCTTCTCAAAACGATACTTCCAGATTGATATACTGCAGGCTGGAGTATGGTAAAAAAGACGGCGTAGACGATGGTGGCGCTTTGTGGGTCTATAATTCAAATAAACTCATCGTAAAAAACTGTCTTTTCCAGCGAAACTTTGCTCAACAGGGGGGGGCTGTCTTTGTGATTGGGGAAAATTCAAATTATTGCTCCATATCCAACAGTGTTTTCAGGAACAATGCTGCCATCCACGAGGGTGGAGGTCTCTTTTTAAAGGCTTTGGTAGATTTCAGCAATAACATTGTAACAGATAATTCAGCCAGTATACGGGGTGGCGGAATTTATTGCGGTTACATAAACAATCAGATCATCAGGAATTCGGTTATTGCCAATAATCATGGTGCGGCTGGTGGTGGTATTATGTTCTATAACATTGGATTAGCAGCATATCTTATAAATTCCACTGTGTATGGAAATGCAGCAGGTGAAGGTCACACCGGGGGAGGCGTTTCAGTTTGGAATGGTGATATTTATCTGAAAAACTGCATTGTATATGGGAACCAGGCATCTGCAGGTGGTCCTCAGATTGGTTCTTACGGAGATGCATACATCGAAAATTGCGACATCGAAGGGGGTGCCTCCTCAGAAGAAATGTTTCATGTGACTCCGCACGTACAGGAAACCATTGATGCCAATCCGCAGTTTACTGGTTCAGGCGATCATCCATTCAGTTTGCAGCCCACATCCAATTGTATCAATGCGGGTACCTCCGATACTACAGGACTTAACCTGCCCGCTTACGATATAGCCGGGAACGAACGGATTTTCAATGGTTTGGTACGCAGGGTTGATGTCGGAGCTTACGAATATCAGGGTGACCCTCCTTCCAATGACCAAACTGCGCTGAATTTTGACGGAGCGAATGATTATGTGAATGTAATTTATGATAGCAGCCTGAATGTTGGAAATCTTCTTACTGTTGAAGCCTGGATAAAACCTGATGATCTTTCGAATCGCAGAGTGATTTATACTACCCGGAAAACCAATAGTGCCGGTTCATGGCAGCTGGAAACAGGAATTGGTTCGGGCGGAACAAACAGGGTGGCTGTTTCCGGTGTCAATACCTGGGTAGCCCAGACAGAAGACAATGCTGTTTTACCGGGTGAATGGAATCACATTGTTTATACCCGTTCAGGTACTGGGGCAGGTACCCATAAAATCTATGTAAACGGAGTCCTTCAAAACCTTACATCCAATGATGGCTATGGATTTGTGGATAATACCAGTGACAGGCTGATTGGAGCAGGTACCAATATAGACCAGTATTTTGACGGTAAAATTGATGAGATAAGGTTATGGAATATCGTACGACCTGAGAATGAAATCCGCGAGAACATCCACCTGCCATTAACCGGAACAGAACCTGGCCTGGTTAGTTACTGGATTTTTAACGATAATTACGGTTCTACTTTAACTGATCTGGCAGGCAGTAATTTCGGGGCTTTGATCAATATGAACGACAGCAATTGGGTGCCATCAACTATTCCTTTCGGGAGAGGGTACAGTAATACCCATCTTGTTAACACTACCGGTTTAATTGATTTTAACACTACTGGAATTTCCATGGATTTCACAGCAAAGACAGGCCGTGATTCCATTGTTGTTTCGAAAATCAACAAGGTTCCGAATATGAACCCTGTTGGTCCCACAGATGTTTTTGATTCCCAATACTGGGTTGTTCATAAATACGGAATGGGTACATTTAATGCCAATATCACTTTTAACCTAAATGAAGAATTAACCTCCATAGATGAAGCGAATCCGGCCAATATCGTGCTATACACACGTCCGTCTAATGCGGATACCTTTTGGGTGTTTTTGAACTCAGCCACTTCAGTAAATGCAGCCACTCATCAGGCTACCTTTGAAGGAATTACCGGATTCAGCCAGTTCATCCTCGGGAGGGGTGTCGATTGTACAAATCCCACCAATGGGGGGACGATTGATTATCCAGTACAAGTCTGCCTGCCGGATACACCGGTACGCTGGAATATCAATGGCAGGATTCAACGCTTAGCGTTGGTTTCACAGATATCAGCGAAGCTTATTCTTCGGCATATGACCCGGGTTCTCTTACCCAGACTACCTGGTTCAGGAGATTGTCAAGGGTTGATTGTATGACTGACTGGTCAGGAGCTGCAGCCTCGAATACCTTAAAAATTACCATCTACCCTGATTTTGTTGTTGGTTCTATCTCGGAAAATCAGAGCATCTGCTACAATACCACTCCGGCCCAATTGAACAGTGTAGCCCCGACAGGAGGAAATACCCCATACTCTTATCAATGGCAGCGTTCCACCAACAACATCACCTTC